>NZ_LZJB01000256.1:0-28406 GCF_001666895.1 Mycobacterium sp. E3298 | reverse complement strand
TGCTGTTCGCGATGGCGCGCGACGGCTTGCTGCCGCGCCAGTTGGCGAAGACCGGCTCCCACGGCACCCCGGTCCGGATCACCGTGCTCGTCGCGGTGGTGGTGGCCGCGACGGCCTCGGTGTTCCCGATCGCCAAGCTCGAGGAGATGGTCAACGTCGGCACGCTGTTCGCGTTCGTCCTGGTCTCGGCCGGCGTGATGGTGTTGCGCCGCACCCGCCCGGACCTGGAGCGGGGCTTCCGCGCCCCGTGGGTGCCGGTCCTGCCGATCGCGTCGATCGCCGCGTGCGTCTGGCTGATGGTCAACCTGACTGCGCTGACCTGGGTGCGGTTCGGCGTCTGGCTGGCGGTCGGCACCGCGATCTATGTCGGCTACGGCTATCGGCACTCCGTGCAGGGCCGCCGCGAGGCGGAGGGCGTCGCACCGCCCGCCCGGGCCGAGCCCGACGCCGTGCCCTAGCGAATCCGTTTACAAAAGTACCTCTTGTGTCTAGACACGAGACGCTGATGGCGATATTGTCAATCTCCAACGTGGTGTGACTCACAAGGAGGTTTGGCATATGACCACACTCGAACAGCAGGCAGACGCCGAGGCGGTGGAGCCGCCCGTCTGGCGGGACAAGAAGCGACGCCTCTGGCTGATGGGACTGATCGCCCCGACGGCGCTCTTCGTGATGCTGCCGATCGTCTGGGGGCTCAACCAGCTCGGCTGGCACGCCGCCGCGCAGGCGCCGCTGTGGATCGGGCCGATCCTCGTCTACGTGCTGCTGCCGATCCTCGACCTGCGCTTCGGGCCCGACGGGCAGAACCCGCCCGACGAGGTGATGGAGCAGCTGGAGAACGACAAGTACTACCGCTACTGCACCTACATCTTCATCCCGTTCCAGTACCTCAGCGTGGTCTTCGGCGCGTACCTGTTCACCGCCTCCAACCTGAGCTGGCTGGGCTATGACGGCGCGCTGGGCTGGGCGGGCAAGCTGGGCGTGGCGCTGTCGGTCGGCGTCCTCGGCGGCGTCGGCATCAACACCGCCCACGAAATGGGCCACAAGAAGGACTCGCTGGAGCGGTGGCTGTCCAAGATCACCCTGGCGCAGACCTGCTACGGCCACTTCTACATCGAGCACAACCGCGGCCACCACGTGCGGGTGTCCACGCCCGAGGACCCCGCGTCGGCCCGTTTCGGGGAGACCTTCTGGGAGTTCCTGCCGCGCAGCGTGTTCGGCAGCCTGCGCTCGTCGCTGCGGCTGGAGGCCCAGCGCCTGCGCCGCCTGGACAAGAACCCGTGGAACCCCGCGACGTACCTGTCCAACGACGTGCTCAACGCGTGGCTGCTGTCGATCGTGTTGTGGGGCGTGCTGATCGCGGTCTTCGGCCCGGCGCTCATCCCGTTCGTCATCATCCAGGCCGTCTTCGGCTTCAGCCTGCTCGAGGCGGTCAACTACCTGGAGCATTACGGGCTGCTGCGGCAGAAGAACGCTAGCGGTCGCTACGAGCGGTGCGCACCGGTGCACAGCTGGAACTCCGACCACGTCGTCACCAACTTGTTCCTGTACCACCTGCAGCGGCACAGCGATCACCACGCCAACCCGACGCGGCGTTACCAGACGCTGCGCAGCATGGCGGGCGCGCCCAACCTGCCCAGCGGGTACGCGTCGATGATCTCGCTGACCTACGTCCCGCCGCTGTGGCGCAAGGTGATGGACCACCGGGTGCTCGAACACTACGACGGCGACATCACCAAGGTGAACATCCACCCGCGGGTGCGTAAGCGGGTGCTGGCCCGCTACGGGGTGAGGGCATGAGCGCCTACCGCTGCCCGGGCTGCGACTACATCTACGACGAGGCGAAAGGCGCTCCGCGGGAAGGCTTTCCCGCGGGCACGCCCTTCGCCGAGATTCCCGACGACTGGTGCTGCCCCGACTGTTCGGTGCGCGAAAAGATCGATTTCCAGGAGACAGGAGCCATCCGATGACCGATTACAAGCTCTTCATCTGCGTGCAGTGCGGATTCGAATACGACGAGGCCAAGGGCTGGCCGGAGGACGGCATCGCGCCCGGGACCCGCTGGGACGACATCCCCGAAGACTGGAGCTGCCCGGACTGCGGCGCGGCGAAATCCGACTTCGAGATGGTCGAGATAGCCCGGGCGTGATCGGCACCAACGGCATGGCCGAAGCGGCTATTGTCGCGCCTGTGAAGCGGATGCCCTACCCCGAGGCGTCGCGCGCCCTGCTGCGCGACTCGGTGCTGGACGCGATGCGCGAGCTGTTGCTGACCCGCGACTGGTCCGCCATCACGCTCTCGGACGTGGCCCGCGCCGCGGGCATCAGCCGGCAGACCATCTACAACGAGTTCGGGTCGCGGCAGGGTCTGGCGCAGGGTTACGCCCTGCGCCTGGCCGACCGGCTGGTCGACGCCGTCCATACCGCCATCGTCGCCAACGTCGGCAAGATCTACGAGGCGTTCCTGCAGGGCTTTCGGGCCTTCTTCGCGGAGTCGGCGGCGGACCCGCTGGTGATCTCGCTGCTGACCGGGGTCGCCAAGCCGGACCTGCTGCAGATCATCACCACCGACAGCGGGCCCATCATCACCCGGGCGTCGGAACGGCTGAGCACGGCGTTCACCCAGAGCTGGGTGGCCACCAGCGACGAGGATGCCGGCGTGCTGGCGCGGGCCATCGTGCGGCTGGCGATGAGCTACGTCTCGATGCCGCCCGAGGCCGACCATGACGTGGCGGCGGACCTCGCGCGGCTGATGACGCCGTTCGCCGAGCGTCACGGCGTCGTCAACGTCCCCTGACGACGGCCGGCGCCTGGGCCGCCGACTACAGTGGCGCAAGAGCGTATACCTAAGCTAAGTAATCCTCTTTCGAACCAAGCCGCAGAAGGAATGGAACTTTAATGACGACGACTGAAAGTTCGCTGACCGCCGACGTCCGCAACGGCATCGACTTCAAGGTCGCCGACCTGTCGCTCGCGGACTACGGTCGCCGGGACATCGAGCTCTCCGAGCAGGAGATGCCAGGTCTGATGTCGCTGCGCCGCGAATACGCCGACGTGCAGCCGCTCAAGGGGGCGCGGATCTCGGGCTCGCTGCACATGACGGTGCAGACCGCGGTCCTCATCGAGACCCTCGTTTCGCTGGGCGCGCAGGTCCGCTGGGCGTCGTGCAACATCTTCTCCACCCAGGACCACGCCGCCGCCGCGGTGGTCGTCGGGCCGTACGGCACGCCCGAGGAGCCCAAGGGTGTTCCGGTGTTCGCCTGGAAGGGCGAGACGCTGGAGGAGTACTGGTGGGCCGCCGAGCAGATGCTGACCTGGCCCGACGAGCCGGCCAATATGATCCTCGACGACGGCGGTGACGCCACCATGCTGGTGCTGCGCGGCGCGCAATACGAGAAGGCCGGCGTGGTGCCGCCCGCCGAAGAGGACGACCCCACCGAATGGAAGGTCTTCCTGGAGCTGCTGCGCAACCGCTTCGAGACCGACAAGGACAAGTGGACCAAGATCTCCGAGTCGGTCAAGGGTGTCACCGAGGAGACCACCACCGGCGTGCTGCGCCTGTACCAGTTCGCCGCGGCCGGTGACCTGGCGTTCCCGGCGATCAATGTCAACGACTCGGTGACCAAGTCCAAGTTCGACAACAAGTACGGCTGCCGGCACTCGCTGATCGACGGGATCAACCGCGGCACCGACGTGCTGATCGGCGGCAAGAAGGTGCTGGTCTGCGGCTACGGCGACGTCGGCAAGGGCTGCGCCGACTCGGTCAAGGGTCAGGGCGCGCGCGTCGTCGTCACGGAGATCGACCCGATCAACGCGCTGCAGGCCCTGATGGAGGGCTACGACGTCGAGACGGTCGAGGACGCGATCGGGACGGCGGACATCGTCATCACCGCCACCGGCAACAAGGACATCATCACCCTCGAGCACATGAAGGCGATGAAGGACTACGCCGTCCTCGGCAACATCGGGCACTTCGACAACGAGATCCAGGTCGCCCAGCTGGAGCGCTCCGGCGCGACCAAGACCAACATCCGGCCGCAGGTCGATGTGTGGACGTTCCCCGACAGCGGCAAGTCGATCATCCTGCTCTCCGAGGGCCGGCTGCTGAACCTGGGCAACGCCACCGGCCACCCGTCGTTCGTGATGAGCAACAGCTTCTCCAACCAGGTGATCGCGCAGATCGAGCTGTGGACCAAGAACGACGAGTACGACAACGAGGTGTACCGGCTGCCCAAGCACCTCGACGAGAAGGTGGCCCGCATCCACGTGGAGGCGCTCGGCGGAAAGCTGACCAAGCTGACCAAGGAGCAGGCCGAGTACATCGGCGTCGACGTCGACGGTCCCTACAAGGCCGACCACTACCGCTACTGAGTCATTGCTGGCCCGCCGAGCGTCGCGCCAGCGCGGCATTCGGCGTCGCGCTTAGGCTGGCGCCGTGCTGATCGCGATCGAAGGGGTTGACGGCGCAGGCAAGCGGACGCTGTCCGACGGCTTGCGCAGGGCTTTCGAGGCGACCGGGAAGTCGGTGGCGATCATGGCCTTCCCCCGCTACGGGAAATCGGTGACCGCCGACGTCGCGGCCGAGGCCCTGCACGGCGACCACGGGGACCTGTCGTCGTCGGTCTACGGGATGGCGATGCTGTTCGCGCTCGACCGGGCGGGCGCCGTCGACGACATCGAGGCGCTGCGCCGCGACCACGACGTCGTCATCCTGGATCGCTACGTCGCCTCGAACGCGGCCTACAGCGCCGCGCGCCTGCACCAGGACGCGGGCGGGCCGGCGGTCGAGTGGGTGCGGCGGCTGGAATATGAGCGGCTGGGCCTGCCGTCGCCCGACTGGCAGTTGCTGCTCGGAGTGCCGGTCGAGCTCGCCGCGCGGCGCGCCCGGCACCGGGCCGAGCACGAGCCGGGGCGGGCCCGGGACAGCTACGAACGCGACGACGGCCTCCAGCGGCGCACCGGCGCCGTCTACGCCGGACTCGCCGAAGCGGACTGGGGCGGCCGGTGGCTGGTGGTCGACGCGGACGTCGATCCTGGCCGGTTGGCCGTCTCTTTGGACGCCGGTTAGCACAATTTGGTCTCGATTCGCCCTTATCGGGGAAGAAACACCCGTGTGGTGTCCGAGTTTTGTCCCGATCTGGTGACACCATGGACTCCATGAGGCAAAGGATTCTCGTCGTCGATGACGACGCTTCGCTGGCCGAGATGCTCACCATCGTGTTGCGTGGGGAGGGTTTCGACACCGCGGTCATCGGTGACGGCACCCAGGCCCTGACTGCGGTGCGCGAACTGCGCCCCGATCTGGTGTTGTTGGACCTGATGCTGCCGGGCATGAATGGCATCGACGTCTGTCGCGTGCTGCGCGCCGATTCGGGCGTCCCGATCGTGATGCTCACGGCCAAGACCGACACCGTGGACGTGGTCCTCGGCCTCGAGTCGGGTGCCGACGACTACATCATGAAGCCGTTCAAGCCCAAGGAGCTGGTGGCCCGGGTGCGGGCGCGGCTGCGGCGCAACGACGACGAGCCGGCCGAGATGCTGTCCATCGCCGACGTGGAGATCGACGTGCCGGCCCACAAGGTGACGCGCAACGGCGAGCAGATCTCCCTGACGCCGCTCGAGTTCGACCTGCTGGTCGCGTTGGCGCGCAAACCGCGGCAGGTGTTTACTCGTGATGTGCTGCTCGAACAGGTGTGGGGCTACCGGCACCCGGCGGACACCCGCCTGGTGAACGTGCATGTCCAGCGTCTGCGGGCCAAGGTTGAGAAGGACCCGGAGAACCCGACCGTGGTGCTGACCGTTCGAGGAGTGGGATACAAGGCCGGACCTCCGTGATCCGGGAGCGTCCTTGATTTGGCGCTCGCCGCGACGGACTAGGAGCCGCTGGGGGCGTTCGGGTCCCATGACCCGCGGCATGGGTGCGGTGAGTCGCGCCGTTGCCGTCGCGTGGCGCCGGTCGTTGCAGCTGCGCGTCGTCGCGCTGACGCTCGGAATGTCACTGGCGGTGATTCTCGCGCTCGGCTTCGTGCTGACTTCTCAGGTCACCAATCGGGTGCTCGACGTCAAGGTCAAGGCGGGCATCGAACAGATCGAGCGGGCGCGCACCACCGTCGGCGGGATCGTCAGCGGCGAGGAAACCCGCTCCCTGGACAGCAGCCTGCAACTGGCCCGCAACACGCTGACGTCCAAGACCGACCCCGCGTCGGGCGCCGGGTTGGCCGGCGCGTTCGACGCGGTGCTGATCGTGCCGGGCGATGGGCCGCGCGCGGCGTCCACGGCCGGACCCGTAGACCAGGTGCCCAATTCGCTGCGCGGCTTCGTCAAGGCCGGGCAGGCGTCCTACCAGTACGCGACCGTACACACCGACGGCTTCTCCGGGCCGGCGCTGATCATGGGCACCCCCGCCTCGTCGCAGGTGGCCAACCTGGAGCTGTACCTGATCTTCCCGCTGAAGAACGAGCAGGCCACCATCACGCTGGTCCGCGGCACGATGATCACCGGCGGCGCCGTGCTGCTGGTGCTGCTCGCCGGGATCGCCCTGCTGGTGTCCCGCCAGGTGGTGGTGCCGGTGCGGTCGGCGTCGCGGATCGCCGAACGGTTCGCCGAGGGGCACCTGTCCGAACGGATGCCGGTGCGCGGCGAGGACGACATGGCCCGGCTCGCGGTGTCGTTCAACGACATGGCGGAGAGCCTGTCCCGCCAGATCACCCAGCTCGAGGAGTTCGGCAACCTGCAGCGCCGGTTCACCTCAGACGTCAGCCACGAACTCCGCACGCCGCTGACCACGGTCCGGATGGCCGCCGACCTCATCTATGACCACAGCGCCGACCTCGACCCCACCCTGGCGCGCTCCACCGAGCTGATGGTCAACGAACTCGACCGGTTCGAGTCGCTGCTCAACGACCTGCTGGAGATCTCCCGCCACGACGCGGGCGTGGCCGAATTGTCCGTCGAGGCGGTGGATTTGCGAAGCACCGTGCAAAGCGCGCTCGGCAATGTGGGCCACCTGGCCGAGGACGCCGGCATCGAGCTGCTCGTCGACCTGCCCGACGAGGAGGTGATCGCCGAGGTGGACACCCGGCGGGTGGAGCGGATCCTGCGCAACCTGATCGCCAACGCCATCGACCACGCCGAACACAAGCCGGTGCAGATCCGGATGGGCGCCGACGAGGACACCGTCGCGGTCACCGTCCGCGACTACGGGGTGGGGCTGCGGCCGGGCGAGGAGAAGCTGGTGTTCAGCCGGTTCTGGCGGGCCGACCCTTCGCGGGTGCGCCGGTCGGGCGGCACCGGCCTGGGCCTGGCGATCAGCGTCGAGGACGCGCGCCTGCACCAGGGCCGGCTGGAGGCGTGGGGCGAGCCCGGCGAGGGCTCGTGCTTCCGGCTCACGCTTCCCCTGGTGCGCGGCCACAAGGTCACCACCAGCCCGCTGCCCATGAAACCCATCCCGCCGACCGCCAACACCGGCCCGCAACCCAAAGACCGTTCGCGGCAACGCGAACACGCGGAGAGGAGCGGATGATGCGCCGGCTGCTGGGCCTGCTGATGCTGGCCTTGCTGCTGGCCGGTTGCGCGGGCGTGCCCAGCTCGTCGGCGCCGCAGGCCATCGGCACGGTCGAGCGACCCGCGCCGTCGAACCTGCCCAAGCCGACCCCCGGCATGGACCCCGACGTCCTGCTGCGCGAATTCCTCAAGGCCACAGCCGATCCCGCGAACCGGCACCTGGCGGCCCGCCAGTTCCTCACCCAGTCGGCGTCCAACGCCTGGGACGACGCCGGTAGCGCTCTGCTGATCGACCACGTGGTGTTCGTGGAAACCCGTGCCGCCGAACGGGTTTCGGCGAACATGCGGGCCGACATCCTGGGGTCGCTGTCGGACATGGGGGTGTTCGAGACCGCCGAGGGGGTACTGCCCGACCCCGGCCCGATCGAGTTGGTCAAGACCTCGGGCGGGTGGCGGATCGACCGCCTGCCCAACGGGGTGTTCCTGGACTGGCAGCAGTTCCAGTCGACATACAAGCGCAACACGCTCTACTTCGCCGACCCGACCGGCAAGACGGTGGTGCCCGATCCGCGCTACGTGGCGGTGACCGACCACGACCAATTGGCGACCGAGCTGGTCTCCAAGCTGATCGGCGGGCCGCGCCCCGAGATGGCGCACACGGTGCGCAACCTGCTCGCCCCGCCGCTGCGGCTGCGCGGGCCGGTGACCCGGGCCGACGGCGGCAAGAACGGGATCGGGCGCGGTTACGGGGGCGCGCGCATCGACCTGGAGAAGCTGTCCACCACCGACCCGCACAGCAGGGCTTTGCTTGCCGCGCAGATCATTTGGACGCTGGCGCGGGCCGACATCAGGGGCCCGTACGTGATCAACGCCGACGGCGCCCCGCTCGACGACCGGTTCGCGGAGGGCTGGACGACCTCCGACGTCGCCGCCACCGACCCGGGCGTCGCCGACGGCGCGGGCGCCGGGCTGCATGCGCTGGTGAACGGGTCGCTGGTCTCCCTGGACGGCCAGCACTTCGCCAACGTGCCCGGGGCCTTCGGGCGGATGGGCGACCAGACCGGCGCCGCGCTGTCGCGCAGCGGGCGACAGGTCGCGTCCGTCGTCGCCCTGCACCGCGGCGCGCCGGACGAGGCGGCCTCGCTGTGGATCGGCGACCTGGGCGGCGAGGCGGTCCAGTCCGCCGACGGGCACGGCCTGACGCGGCCGAGCTGGTCGCTGGACGATGCCGTGTGGGTGGTGGTGGACGGCAACAACGTCTTGCGCGCGATCCAGGAACCGGCGTCGGGGCAGCCCGCCCGCATTCCCGTCGATTCCGTCGCCGTGTCCACCCGCTTCCCGGGTCCGATCACCGACCTGCAGCTGTCCCGCGACAGCACGCGCGCCGCGATGGTGATCGGTGGCCAGGTGATCCTGGCCAGCGTCGAGCAGACCCAGGCCGGCCAGTACGCCCTGACCTACCCGCGGCGGCTCGGCTTCGGGCTGGGCAACTCGGTGGTGTCGCTGTCCTGGCGCACCGGTGACGACATCGTGGTGACCCGCACGGACGCCAGCCACCCGGTGTCGTACGTCAACCTCGACGGGGTGAACTCCGACGCGCCGTCCCGGGGTCTGCAGATGCCGGTGCTGACGGTCGCCGCCAACCCGTCGACGGTCTACGTCGGGGCTCCCCAAGGGGTGCTGCAGTATTCGGCGGCCGCCGCCGAAAGCCAGCAGGGGTGGTCGGAGGTGCCGGGCCTGATGGTGTTCGGGGCGGCGCCGGTCCTGCCTGGCTAGTGGCGATCGCGAGCGCGGCGGAGCCGGGCGTGGCGGGTCGCCACCGTGGGGCTAGTGGCGATCGCGAGCGCGGCGGAGCCGGGCGTGGCGGGTCGCCACCGTGGGGCTAGTGGCGATCGCGAGCGCGGCGGAGCCGGGCGTGGCGGGTCGCCACCATCACCCCGGTTGTCGGTCCCGCCGGCGACACTGACCCCGTGCTGGATCTCATCCTGCCGCTGCAGTGCGGCGGCTGCGGGGCGCCGTCGACCCGTTGGTGCGCCGCCTGCACACGGGAGCTATCGGTGGCCGCCGACCAACCCCATGTGGTGACCCCGCGCGTCGATCCGCAGGTGCCGGTGTTCGCGCTCGGCCGCTACGCGGGCGCCCGCCGCCAGGCGATCTTGGCGCTCAAGGAGCACGGCCGCACGGATCTCGTCGGGCCGTTGGCGGGGGCGCTGGCCGCCGGTGTGCACCGGCTGCTCTCCTGGGGCATCGTCGAGCTCCCGCTGACCGTCGTGCCGGCCCCGACGCGCCGTTCGGCGGCGCGCCGACGCGGCGGCGACCCGGTCACCCGGCTCGCGCGCGCGGCGGTGGCCGGCCATCCCGCGATCGCCGTCGCCCCGGCGCTGCGGATGAGGGCGCTGGTGCGCGACTCGGTGGGCCTGGGCACCGCGGCCCGCGAGCGCAACGTCGCGGGCCGGGTGCGGCTGCGGCGCGCGGCGCCGCCCACCGAGGTCTTGATCGTCGACGACATCGTCACCACCGGGGCCACGGCACGGGAGTCGGTGCGGGTACTGCGGGCGGCGGGGGTCCGGGTCACCGCAGTGCTGACGGTCGCGGCCGCGTGAGGCTGTGCGGTCGCCAAGAGTATGTGAAGAACTCGCAACAGCTCCGCGAAATCAGTGGCATGGCGAGGCGAACAAGAGCTAACGTCGAGAACAACGTTAATCGACTCACTGGTCTGACTCACTGGTCGCGACATTCCCAGGTTGAGACCCCACTCGCGGGAAGGGGTGAGTATTCGACACCTTGCATCGGCGAGCAGCCTGCAGCGGTGATTCAGGTGAAAAGACCCGCTCTCCCCACCTCGTCGGCGCGTCGTCAGCAAGCCGGGCACGCAGGGCGCGTGCGACGTGAAAGAGAAACGAGTTGTCACGTATGTCAAGGCTATCCGTGGATTCCGGTCAAATTCTCGACCAACCGCCGACGCAAACCGACGGCCAAGTTCAACCGATGACCAACGCCGAAGTCGTCTTCAAGGGCCGCAACGTAGAAATCCCCGACCACTATCGGGTGTACGTCTCCCAGAAACTCGCCCGCCTCGAGCGGTTCGATCGCTCCATCTATCTCTTCGATGTCGAGCTCAAGCACGCGCCCAACCGGCGACAGCGCAAATCGTGTCAACGCGTCGAGATCACCGCCCGCGGCCGCGGGCCAGTAAGCCGGGCGGAGGCCTGCGCCGACAGCTTCTACGCGGCATTCGAGTCCGCGGTCGACAAGCTGGAGAACCGGCTGCGCCGCGCCAAGGATCGCCGCAAGGTCCACTACGGCGACAAGACGCCGGTGTCGCTGGCCGCCGCCACCGCGGTCGTGCCGCCGCCGGCGCAGGAACGTGCGCCCGAACCGCCGGCCGAGCATGACGGCGCCGAGGCCGGCCACGAGCCCGGTCGGATCGTGCGGACCAAGGAACACCCGGCTACGCCGATGACGGTCGACGACGCGCTCTACGAGATGGAGCTCGTCGGGCACGACTTCTTCCTCTTCCACGACAAGCAGACCGAGCGGCCCTGCGTGGTCTACCGGCGGCACGCCTACGACTACGGGCTGATCAGGCTCTCCTGAGGTACGACGGCCATCACGGCGTCGTCACCTACGATGGGAGTCGCCTTAAGAGAAGAGACTCCTAACCAACAGGGGACATAGCTGTGCTGTCGAAGTTGCTGCGCCTTGGCGAAGGTCGCATGCTCAAGCGTCTCAAGCGGGTGGCTGACTACGTCAACACCCTGTCCGACGAGGTCGAAAAGCTGACCGACGCGGAGCTGCGGGCCAAGACCGACGAGTTCAAGAAGCGGCATGCCGACGGCGAAAGCCTCGACGACCTGCTGCCCGAGGCCTTCGCGGTGGCCCGCGAGGCGGCCTGGCGGGTGCTCGACCAGCGCCCGTTCGACGTGCAGGTGATGGGCGCGGCGGCGCTGCACTTCGGCAACGTGGCGGAGATGAAGACCGGTGAGGGCAAGACCCTGACCTCGGTGTTGCCGGCCTACCTCAACGGCATCGGCGGCAAGGGCGTGCACGTCGTCACCGTCAACGACTACCTGGCCAAACGCGACAGCGAGTGGATGGGCCGCGTGCACCGCTTCCTCGGTCTCGAGGTCGGCGTGATACTCGCCCAGATGACCCCCGACGAGCGCCGGGTGGCGTATGCCGCCGACATCACCTACGGCACCAACAACGAATTCGGCTTCGACTACCTGCGCGACAACATGGCGCATTCGCTCGACGACCTGGTGCAGCGCGGGCACAACTTCGCCATCGTCGACGAGGTCGACTCCATCCTGATCGACGAGGCCCGCACCCCGCTGATCATCTCCGGCCCCGCCGACGGCGCCTCCAACTGGTACCTCGAGTTCGCCCGGCTGGCGCCATTGATGGAAAAGGACGTCCACTACGAGGTCGACCTGCGCAAGCGCACCGTCGGGGTGCACGAACTGGGTGTGGAGTTCGTCGAGGATCAGCTCGGCATCGACAACCTCTACGAGGCCGCCAACTCGCCGCTGGTCAGCTACCTCAACAACGCGCTGAAGGCCAAGGAGCTGTTCAACCGCGACAAGGACTACATCGTCCGCGACGGCGAGGTGCTGATCGTCGACGAGTTCACCGGCCGCGTGCTCTACGGCCGCCGCTACAACGAGGGCATGCACCAGGCCATCGAGGCCAAGGAGCACGTCGAGATCAAGGCCGAGAACCAGACGCTGGCCACCATCACGCTGCAGAACTACTTCCGGCTCTACGACAAGCTCGCCGGCATGACCGGTACCGCTCAGACCGAGGCGGCCGAGCTGCACGAGATCTACAAGCTGGGCGTGGTGCCCATCCCGACCAACAAGCCGATGGTCCGCACCGACCAGTCCGACCTCATCTACAAGACCGAGGAGGCCAAGTACATCGCGGTGGTCGACGACGTCGTCGAGCGCTACGAGAAGGGCCAGCCGGTCCTGATCGGTACCACCAGCGTCGAGCGCTCCGAGTACCTGTCGCGCCAGTTCCAGAAGCGCCGCGTCCCGCACAACGTGCTCAACGCCAAGTACCACGAGCAGGAGGCGGGCATCGTCGCCGTGGCGGGCCGCCGCGGCGGGGTCACGGTGGCGACCAACATGGCCGGCCGCGGTACCGACATCGTGCTGGGCGGCAACGTCGACTTCCTCACCGACCAGCGGCTGCGCGAGCGCGGCCTCGACCCGGTGGAGACGCCCGAGGAGTACGAGGCGGCCTGGCACGAGGAGCTGCCCAAGGTCAAGGAGGAGGCCGGCAAGGAGGCCGCCGAGGTGGTCGAGGCCGGCGGCCTGTACGTGCTGGGCACCGAGCGGCACGAGTCGCGGCGCATCGACAACCAGCTGCGCGGCCGCTCCGGCCGCCAGGGCGACCCAGGCGAGTCCCGCTTCTATCTGTCACTGGGCGACGAGCTCATGCGCCGGTTCAACGGCGCCGCGCTGGAGGCGATGCTCAACCGGCTCAACCTGCCCGACGACGTGCCCATCGAAGCCAAGATGGTCACCCGCGCGATCAAGAGTGCCCAGACCCAGGTCGAGCAGCAGAACTTCGAGGTCCGCAAGAACGTCCTCAAGTACGACGAGGTGATGAACCAGCAGCGCAAGGTGATCTACGCCGAGCGCCGCCGCATCCTGGAGGGCGAGAACCTCAAGGAGCAGGCGCTGGACATGGTCCGCGACGTGGTCACCGCCTACGTCAACGGTGCGACCGCCGACGGCTACGCCGAGGACTGGGACCTCGAGGCGTTGTGGACCGCGCTCAAGACCCTGTACCCGGTCGGCATCGACCACGAGACGTTGATGCGCGTGGACGCCGACTCCGACCGCGACGACCTCACCCGCGAGGAGCTGCTCGACGAGCTGCTCAAGGACGCCGAACGGGCTTATGCCGCAAGGGAAGCCGAGCTGGAAGAGATCGCCGGCGAGGGCGCGATGCGCCAGCTGGAACGCAACGTGTTGCTCAACGTCATCGACCGCAAGTGGCGCGAGCACCTCTACGAGATGGACTACCTCAAGGAAGGCATCGGGCTGCGCGCAATGGCGCAGCGCGACCCGCTGGTGGAGTACCAGCGCGAGGGCTACGACATGTTCATGGCGATGCTCGACGGCATGAAAGAGGAGTCGGTCGGATTCCTCTTCAACGTCACGGTCGAGGCGGTGCCCACCCCACAGGTCGCGCCGGTGGAAACGCCGGAGGGGCTCAAGGATCTGGGAACCGCGGCGGACCAGGGCGAGGCCGTCCCGCCCGCGCGGGAAGAGCCGCCAACCCAGTTGCGCGCCAAGGGGATTGACAACGAGGCGCCGGCGATGACCTACTCCGGCCCGTCGGAGGACGGCTCGGCGCAGGTGCAACGCAACGGCGGCGACGGTCAGCGGACGCCGGCGGGCGTGGCGGGCGGCGGTTCCCGGCGCGAGCGCCGCGCGGCCGCCAGGCAGCAAGGCCGCGGCGCCAAGCCGCCGAAGTCGGTCAAGCGCCGCTAGCGCGCGCCTTTCTCGCCGAGTGTGCGGCTAGCTTCACGCTCGGCGCCGAAGGTGCGGCTCGCTTCACGCTCGCCACGGCCCGGGGATTTGAGGCAGTCGCCCCATGCGTCGACGGCACCCCCGCGCGCACGATTCCCGCATGATCACTTCGCCTTTGGCGGCCGCCACGGCCGTCCTGCAGAACCCCCGCCTGCCGTCCGGAGACGACGAACGGTTCGTCGGCTTCGGCGTGATGGGCCTTCCGTTCGCCAGCGGACACTATCTGGCGTTGCGGGTATTTCCGGCCACGTCGTTTTCGCCCGGCTATCGGTCGGTGTGGCACCGCGACCCCGACGGCGCGTGGACCTTCTACGCAACGACGCCGGGCCCGCAGAGCTGCGCCCGGTTCTTCAGCTCGGCGACGCCCAACGATGCGGTGCAGTGCGACATCGACGTCGCCTGGGTCACCCCGTGGTCGCTGTTCGTCGAGATCCCGGGATTGCTGGCCTGGCACATCGATATCGGCACCACCGCGTCCACCCGACTGATGAGCACGGTCGGCGGGCGGTTGCCGGCGCGGGCGTGGACCAACCGCGCGCTGCTGGCCGCCCTCGGCCGGGCCGCGGGCCCGACGCTGAGGGCCGGCCGGGTCCGCCTGTCCGGCACCGCGCCCAACGGGCAGCGGTTCATGATCGCCCCCGCGCAAGTGTGGGCGGTGGCGGGTTCGCGCGCGGCATGGCGCGGGGTGGACCTCGGGCCGGTCGGGCCGCTGCCGCACCAACCGCGGCTGGCCGGTTTCCGGCCGCCGCAGCGCGGCCTGTTCGTGGTGGGTTCGGGCCATTTCGAAACCTTCGACGCCGGCCGCCATCACGCCGTCGGACGCACTGTGCCAATCGGCTGACCGCGGACCGATGAGCTGGGCACAATGAGGCCCATGTCGGAGCCCGAACTGCCGACCCGGGCGGAGCTGCTGGCCGCGCTGTCGGTGGCGATCGACCTGGGTTTGGGCCAGCCCGCCGAGCACATGCTCCGGGCGGCGCTGATCGCGACCAGGCTTGCCGACCGGCTCGGGCTCGACACCGACGAACGGGATTGCACCTATTACACGACCCTGATCATGTGGATCGGCTGTCACGCCGACTCCCACGAATACGCGCGGTGGTTCGGCGACGACATCGCCGTGCGCCACGACTCGTATCTCGTCGACTGGTCCGGGCTGCCCTACCTGCGGTTCCTGGCCGGCAACGTGGGGCGCGGCCAGCCGCTGACGCACCGATTGAGCGTCATGGCAACGCTTTTCGCCAACGCGCGCGGCCACATCTCCCGCCTGATCCACTCGCATTGCACCTCGGCGGCCGTCCTGGCCGACCGAATGGGGCTGGGGCCCGACGTGCAGGCGGCCGTGGCGTTCGCCTTCGAGCGCTACGACGGCGGCGGGTTGCCCGCAGGCGCCCGGGGCGACGAGATCCCGATCCAGATGCGCATCGCTCAGCTGGCCGACATGGTCGAGGTGCACCATCGCACCTACGGCGTCGCGGGGGCCGAGGCCATGGTGCGTGATCGGCGCGGCGGGCAATTCGACCCCCAGGTCGCCGACGCCTTCCTGCGTCACGGCGAGCAGATCCTGGCCGGCCCGCAGGCCGGCGACTCCTGGGCCGCGGCACTGGCCGCCGCGCCCGATCGGGATCAGCGGCTCGACGACCGGTCGCTGGACGCCCTGCTCGTCGCCCTCGGCGACTTCGTCGACCTGAAATGCCCGTTCACCCTTGGGCATTCGCGCGCGGTCGCCCGGCTCGCCGGGGACGCCGCGCGGGCCGCGGGCGTCGACGCCGACGCGGTGGCCCTGACGCGACGCGCGGGTCACGTCCACGACCTGGGCCGCATCGGGGTGTCGAACCAGATCTGGTCCCGGGAGGGGCCGCTGACGGCCTCGGAATTCGAACGCGTGCGGCTGCACCCGTATCTGACGGTCCGCATCCTCAACCAGGTGCCCGGCCTGCGGCAGCTCGCGGAGGTCGCGGGCAATCACCATGAATGCCTGGACGGTTCGGGGTATCCGCGTGGGCTCGCCGGCTCCGCGCTCGGTCTGCCGGACCGGATCCTGGCCGCCGCGGTCTGCTATCAGTCCGCCTGCGAGCCCAGGCCGTATCGCGAGCAGATGTCGCCGGACGCGGCGGCCAGGCGGCTGCGCGGCCGGGCGCAGGCCGGTGAACTGGAATCGGTCGCCGTCGAAGCGGTGCTGCACGCGGCCGGTCAACCCGCGCAGCGGCCCAAAATGCGGCCGGACGGGTTGACCCCCAGGGAGATCGAAGTGCTGTGCCTGGTCGCGCGCGGCGCCTCCAACAAGGACATCGCGGCGTCGCTGGTGATCAGCGAGAAGACCGCCCGCAACCACGTCGAGCGCACCTACGCCAAGATCGGCGTTTCGAACCGCATCGGCGCCAGCATGTACGCGCTGCGCAACGGACTGGTCAAAAATACCTAGTGCCCCGCCCGGGGAAGATGAGGCAAACGACCTATGGTCGAGCGCTCGCACGCGGCGGACACTTAGCCCATGAAGCGATATCTGACGCTTGGTTACGGCGCCGCGGCGTACCTGCTCTTCCTCGCGGCGTTCCTGTATCTCATCGGTTTCGTGGGCAATTTCGCGGTGCCCCGAAGCGTCGATCATGGGCTCGCCGCGCCCATCGTCCAGGCCATCCCGATCAACGCGGTCCTGGTCGCCCTCTTCGGGGTGCAGCACAGCGTGATGGCCCGGCCCGCGTTCAAGCGGTGGTGGGCACGCTTCGTGCCGTCGTCGATCGAGCGCAGCACCTACGTGGTGTTCTCGAGCGTCGTGCTCGCCCTGATGTACTGGCAATGGCGGACGATGCCGACAGTCGTCTGGGAGGTGCGGATGCCGGCGGCCCGCGCGCTGCTGTGGGCGCTGTTCTGGCTCGGCTGGGCGATCGCGCTGCTGGCGACGTTCCTGATCAACCACTTCGACCTGTTCGGGCTCCGGCAGGTGTACCTGGCATCGCGCCAACAGCCTTACACCAGCGTCGAATTCCGCGTCCGGCTCCTCTACCGCGTGGTGCGGCACCCCCTGATGCTCGGGATGGGCATCGCGTTCTGGGCCGCGCCCGTCATGACGGCCGGGCATCTGTTGTTCTCGGTCGGCATGACGCTCTACATCCTGGTCGCCACCCAGCTGGAGGAGCGGGACCTGGTCGCGTCGCTGGGCCACCAATACCTCGATTACCGCCGCGAGGTGTCGATGCTTGTGCCTATTCCGCGACGCCGAGCTGCGGGGATGGCGCGGCAGGGCTGAGTCTCTAGCAGTTCCGTAGGAGGTCGGCGATCCGGCGCCCGCGCCCCCGTCCCACCTGTCAGGATTGACGGTATGGATGTCAAGGAGGTGCTGCTGCCGGGCGTCGGTCTTCGCTACGAGTTCACCGATCACAAGGGCGACCGCATCGGCATCATCGCCCGGCGAGGCGGCGATTTCGAGGTCGTCGTCTACGCCCGGGAGGATCCCGACGAGGCCCGCCCGCTCCTGCACCTCAGCGAGGAAGAGGCCGAGGTGGTGGCCGCGATCCTCGGGGCGGCCCGGATCGCCGAGCGGTTCACCGAACTGGCCCGGGAAATACCCGGGCTCGAGACCGGGCAGGTTCACATCCTGGCCGGCAGCCCGTTCGTCGACCACCCCTTGGGCGACACCCACGCCCGCACCCGCACCGGCGCCTCCATCGTCGCGATCGTGCGCAACGACGAAGTGCTCGCCTCGCCCGGGCCGGCCGAAATGCTCCATGCCCGAGACGTTTTGATTGTCATCGGAACCCAGGACGGCATCGCCGGCGTCGAGCAGATAATCGACAAAGGCTGAGCCGGTGCAAATTTCGTGGGCGCTGCTGCTACAGCTCGGCGCCCTCCTGGCCACGCTGGCCGTATTGGGCGCCGTGGCAAGGCGATTCGCTTTGTCGCCGATACCGGTCTACCTGCTCGCGGGCCTGTCCCTCGGTAAGGGCGGCATCCTGCCGTTGGACGCGGGCGGCCAGTTCATCACGACGAGCGCGCCCATCGGCGTCGTGCTGCTGCTGCTGACCCTGGGCCTGGAGTTCTCCGCGGCCGAGTTCGCCACCAGCCTGCGCCACCACCTGCCGTCGGCGGGCGTCGACATCGTGCTCAACGCGGCGCCCGGCGCGGTCGCGGGCTGGCTGCTCGGACTGGACGGCGTCGCGATCCTGTGCCTGGCCGGCGTCACCTACATCTCCTCGTCCGGTGTGATCGCGCGCCTGCTGGAGGACCTGCACCGCCTCGGTAACCGGGAGACGCCGGCGGTGCTGTCCGTGCTGGTGCTCGAGGACTTCGCGATGGCGGCCTACCTGCCGCTGTTCGCCGTGCTCGCCGCGGGCGGCGGATGGCTGCACGCGGTCGGCGGCATGGTGGTGGCGGTGGCCGCGCTGCTGGCGGCGTTCGCCGCGTCCTACCGCTGGGGCCACCACGTGGGACGGCTGGTCGAACACCCCGACTCCGAACAGCTGCTGCTCCGCGTGCTCGGCATCACCCTGATCGTGGCGGCGTTGGCCGAGTCCCTGCACGCATCCGCCGCCGTGGGCGCGTTCCTGGTGGGGCTCACGCTGACCGGCGAGACGGCGGAACGCGCCCGTCAGGTGCTGGGCCCCCTGCGGGACCTGTTCGCCGCGATCTTCTTCCTGGCGATCGGCTTTTCGGTCGACCCGCACGCGCTGATCCCGATGCTTCCGGCGGCGCTGATATTGGCCGCGGTGACGGCGGCGACCAAGGTGGCCACCGGGATCTTCGCCGCCCGGCGCGACGGGGTGGCGCGGCGCGGGCAGCTGCGGGCGGGCACGGCGCTCGTCGCCCGCGGCGAATTCTCGCTGATCATCATCGGCTTGGCCGGCACGTCGATCCCCGCGGTCGCCGCGCTGGCGACGTCGTACGTGTTCGTCATGGCGATTCTGGGTCCAGTGCTCACCCGCTACACGCCGGCGGCCCGCTGACGCCCGCGGCCGGGCCTTGATCACCGGCGGTCAACCGATGTGGAGGGCCACCACCAGCCACCGGGCGCCGGCGTCGGCGGGCATCCGCTCGACACGGCAGGCGATGGCATGGACCCGGTTCCCCCGGCTGTAGGAGCCGGACACCTCGGCGGCGGCATCCGGGTCCCGATGACCGGCCGGCTGCAGCCGCACCCGGCGCAACACCGCGGCGCCCGCGCGCCCGGTGGCCGACTGACTCACCGCGACAACGGAATCCACCAGGCTGGGCGTCAGCAAGGGGCGCAGTTGCGCGGCCGGTCGGCGGCGGTCGATGACCTCCAGCACCCGGCGCAGCGCAGCGTCGGCGAACGCCGCCGCCTGGCGCATCTGCGGCGACGTGGCCGCGCGGACCGGCTCCGCGGGTTGCCGCCCGGGCGGGTAGGGGCGGGGGCCGCGGCGGCGCAGCGGTGCCCGCGCCGATGGCCGGCACGCGGGAACGCTCGGCGGGACGTCTTGCGGGGGAGGCTCGTAGTCGACGACGGGCAGGACGGCGAAGGCGTCGGACGGACCCGCGACAGGACTGCTGTTCACCACGCACTCTCCAACTCTTCGGTCGAACCGTGAGCCCGCTGGAGAGGGGCAGGCAGTGGTCATCATGGCACAACCGCGGCCCGCGCGTACCCGCGCTCGGCCGGGACCCGTCGAGACGATTACCGTGGGCGGGGCATCTCCTTAAGCAACAGGGCGATGATTCGACGAGGAGGACTGCGCCCTTATGGTGACCCGGCTGTCCCCATCGGACGCGTCGTTTTTTCGGCTGGAAAACACGGCCACCCCGATGTACGTCGGATCGCTGTCGATCCTGCGCAAGCCGCGCGCGGGATTGAGCTATGAGACGCTGCTGGCCACCGTCGAACAACGGCTGCCGCAGATCCCGCGCTACCGGCAGAAGGTCCGGGAGGTCCGGGTCGGTTCGGCCCGCCCGGTGTGGGTCGACGACGCCGACTTCGACATCACCTATCACGTGCGGCGCTCCGCGTTGCCGTCGCCGGGCAGCGACGAACAGCTGCACGAGCTGATCGCCCGCCTGGCCGCCCGGCCGCTGGACAAGACGCGGCCGCTGTGGGAGATGTATCTGGTCGAGGGCCTGGCCAAGAACCGGGTCGCCCTGTACACGAAGTCGCATCAAGCCTTGATCAACGGCATGGCGGCGCTGGAGATCAACCACGTCATCGCCGACCGCACCAGGCGTCCCCCGGCGCTGCCCGAGGACATCTGGGTCCCGGAGCGCGACCCGGGTAACGCGCGGCTGATCTTCGGCGCCATCGGCGACTGGTTCGTGGGGCCGGGCACCCAGCTGCAGGCCGTCGGGTCGGCCGTCGGCGGCCTGGTGACCAACCATGGCGAGCTCCTCGCGGCCGGCCGGCGGGTCGTCGATTTCGCGCGGGCGGTGGCGCGCGGCACCGCGCCGAGCAGCCCGCTCAACGCCACCGTCTCGCGCCACCGGCGGTTCACGGTGGCGAGCTGCAACCTCGAGGACTACCGCACGGTGCGCGCGCGGTATGACTGCGACGTCAACGACGTGGTGCTCGCGGTGATCACCGGGGCGCTGGGCAACTGGCTGATGTCACGCGGAGTGGCGGTGTCGCCGACGGCGACGGTGCGGGCCATGGCGCCGCTGCCGGTCTACGCCGACGGCCAGCTCGACGCGACCGGCCCCGGCCAGGCCATCAGCCAGGTGACGCCCTTCCTGGTCGACCTGCCGGTGGGGGAGCCGAACGCGGTGGTGCGGCTGTCGCAGATCGCGCACGCCACCGAATCCAACCCGACGGGTGCGCGCCTGGTGGACGCCAGGACCATCGTCACCCTGTCGGGCTTCGCGCCGCCCACGCTGCACGCCATGGGTATCCGCGTCGCCACCAGCTTCCCCACCTTCTCCCGGCGGACGTTCAACCTGCTGATCACCAACGCGCCCGGGGCCCAGTCGCAGATGTATGTCGCGGGCACCAAGCTGCTGGAGACCTACTCCGTGCCGCCGTTGCTGCACAACCAGGCGCTGGCCATCAGCGTGACGTCGTACAACGGCATGCTGTATTTCGGCATCAACGCCGACCGCGAAGCGATGAGCGACGTGGAACTGCTGCCCGGCCTGTTGAGCCAATCGCTCGAGGAATTGCTGGAAGCTTCCCGGTAATTAGTCCAGGTGAAAACCTGTGGCCGGTTCTATCATTCGTTGATGTGAGCACCGCGACGAAAAGCCCCAAGGCGAAACCGGCGAAATCGGCGGAGCCGAAAGCGCCCAAGATTTCCGAAGAGGTATACCGCGCCGAATTGTTCCGCCTGCAAACGGAATTCGTGAAGCTGCAAGAGTGGGTACGGCACACCGGCCAGCGCCTCGTGGTGATCTTCGAAGGCCGCGACGGGGCGGGCAAGGGCGGCACCATCAAGCGGATCACCGAATATCTCAACCCGCGCGTCGCCCGCATCGCGGCGTTGCCCTCGCCGACGGAACGCGAACGCGGCCAGTGGTACTACCAGCGCTACATCGCCCATCTGCCCGCCAAAGGGGAGATCGTGCTGTTCGACCGGTCCTGGTACAACCGCGCCGGCGTCGAAAAGGTCATGGGATTTTGCACGCCGCAGGAGCATGCGCTGTTCTTGCGGCAGACGCCGATCTTCGAGCAGATGCTGATCGACGACGGGATACTGCTGCGCAAATATTGGTTCTCGGTCTCCGCTAACGAGCAGCTGCGCCGGTTCAAGGCGCGCCTGAGTGACCCTGTGCGGCAATGGAAACTCAGCCCGATGGACACCGAGTCGCTGTATCGGCGGGAGGACTATTCACGCGCCAAGGACGAAATGATGGTGCACACCGACACCCCCGTCAGCCCTTGGTACGTCGTGGAATCGGATATCAAGAAGCATGCGCGGCTGAACATGATGGCGCATCTGCTGGCTACCATCGAATACCACGACGTCGAGCGGCCCCACGTCAAACTGCCCAAGACCCCGGTGGTGAGCGGGAACTACCAGCGCCCGCCGCGTGAGCTGTCCAAGTACGTCGACGACTACGCGGCCACACTGATGGGGGATACGTGACGCTGGTCTACATCCCGGCCACGCTGGCCATGTTGCAGCATCTGGTCGCCGACGGCTCGTTGATGCCCGTCAACGGCACCGCGTTCGCGCTGACGCCGACGTTGCGGGAGTCCTACGCCGAGGGTGACGACGACGAACTCGCCGAGGTCGCGCTGCGCGAGGCCGCGCTGGCGTCGCTACGCCTGCTGGCCGAATCGGAAGCGGAGGGGGGCTTGCCGCCGCGGCGCGCGGTGCTGGCCGCCGAGGTCGGCGACGTCACCTTCCGTCCCGACCTCGACGACGCCGTGGTGAGGCTCGGCGCGCCCGTCGCACTCGACGAAGTGGTCGCCGCCTACGTCGACAACGCGGCGGCCGAGCCGGATGTGACGAAGGCCATCGAGGTCATCGACGCCGCCGACTTGGGTGACGAGGACGCCGAGCTGGTAGTCGGTGACGCTCAGGACCACGATCTGGCCTGGTACGCAAACCAGGAGCTGCCGTTCCTGCTCGAGCTGCTCTGACGCCGAATGTGACGCGTTCGGGGCGTGCCACCCTGGCTACGCAACCGTAGGTTACGGTACCGTAGGTTTCGTGAGGCCCCAGGAATCGACCACAATGGTGAGCGCAACCAAGACGCCGCGTAGTGAGCAGGAGCTTCCGCTGGGCAGACGTAACCCCGCTATCAAGGGCAACGTCGTCGAGACCAAGCGACCCGTTGTCGCGGGCGCGGACCGGCATCCCGGCTGGCACGCGCTGCGCAAGATCGCCGCGCGCATCACCACACCGTTGCTGCCCGACGACTACCTGCACCTGGCGAACCCCCTGTGGTCCGCGCGAGAACTGCGGGGCCGCATCCTCGAGGTGCGCCGCGAGACGGAGGATTCCGCGACCCTGGTGATCAAGCCGGGGTGGGGCTTCGACTTCGACTACCAGCCGGGTCAGTACATCGGGATCGGCCTGCTGGTCGACGGACGCTGGCGCTGGCGGTCGTATTCGCTGACGTCCAGCCCTGCCGCAACGTCCGGATCCGGCTCCGCGCGCACCGTCACCATCACCGTCAAGGCGATGCCCGAGGGTTTCCTCTCGACCCACCTGGTGGCCGGCGTCGCGCGCGGGACCATCGTCCGGCTGGCCGCGCCCCAGGGCAACTTCGTGCTGCCCGACCCGGCGCCGTCGTCGATCCTGTTCCTCACCGCCGGATCCGGGATCACGCCGGTGATGTCGATGCTGCGAACCCTGCTGCGGCGCAACCAGATCGGTGACATCACGCACGTGCATTCGGCGCCCACCGAATCCGACGTGATGTTTCGCGCCGAGCTGGCCACGCTCGCGGCCGAGCACCCGGGCTACCGACTGAAGCTGCGGGAGACCCGCTCGCAGGGCCGGCTCGACCTCGCCCTGCTCGACCACGAGGTGCCGGACTGGCGCGAACGCCACACCTGGGCCTGCGGGCCGGAGGGCATGCTGGCCCAGGCCGAGAAGATCTGGTCGGCCGCGGGCATCGGCGACCGGCTGCACCTGGAGCGGTTCGCGGTGTCCAAGGCCGCGCCGGCCGGCGCGGGCGGAACGGTCACCTTCGCGCAGAGCGGCCGCGCCGTCGCCGCCGACGCCGCCACGTCGTTGATGGACGCGGGGGAGGGGGCCGGCGTGCAGATGCCGTTCGGCTGCCGAATGGGTATATGTCAGTCGTGCGTGGTGGGTCTGGTGGAAGGTCACGTTCGCGACCTGCGCACCGGCGTGGAACACGATCCGGGCACCCGGATTCAGACGTGTGTCTCGGCCGCCTCGGGCGACTGCGTGCTCGACATCTAAAGGCTACTCACAGGTAACCTACGGGTTCGTAGGTTACGATAGCGTAGGTCTTGACCTGTTCAGGACGGACAAATCAAACCGTAGGGAGAAGAAGACGATGGCGATCACCGACGTCGACGTATTCGCCCATCTGACGGACGCCGACATCGAAAACCTGGCCGTTGAGCTGGACGCCATCCGCCAGGACATCGAAGACTCGCGCGGCGAGCGGGACGCCCACTACATCCGCCGCACCATCGCGGCCCAGCGTGCGCTGGAGGTATCCGGCCGGCTGCTGCTGGCCGCCAGTTCTCGCCGCTCGGCCTGGTGGGCCGGCACCGTAACGCTGGGCGTGGCCAAGATCATCGAGAACATGGAGATCGGCCACAACGTCATGCACGGCCAGTGGGACTGGATGAACGACCCCGAGATTCACTCCTCGACGTGGGAGTGGGACATGAGCGGGTCGTCCAAGCACTGGCGCTACACCCACAACTTCGTGCACCACAAGTACACGAACATCCTCGGGATGGACGACGATGTCGGCTACGGCCTGCTGCGCGTCACCCGCGACCAGCGCTGGAAGCGCTTCAACATCTTCAACCTGGTCTACAACACCATGCTGGCGCTGCTCTTCGAGTGGGGCGTCGGCCTGCAGCACGTGGAGATCGGCAAGATCGTCAAGAAGCGGATGGAGCACGACGACGCCCGGCAGCGGGTCGACGAGTTCCTGGCCAAGGCCGGCCGGCAGGTGGTGAAGGACTATGTCGCGTTCCCGGCGCTGACCGCGCTGTCGCCCGGCGCCACGTACCGATCCACGCTGAAGGCCAACGCGGTGGCCAACATCATCCGCAACGTGTGGGCCAATGCGGTCATCTTCTGCGGCCATTTCCCCGATGGCGCAGAGAAATTCACCAAGACCGACATGATCGGCGAAACCAAGGGGCAGTGGTACCTGCGCCAGATGCTGGGCAGCGCCAACTTCGAGGCGGGGCCTGCGCTGCGGTTCATGAGCGGCAACCTGTCCCACCAGATCGAGCACCACCTGTTCCCGGACCTGCCGAGCAACCGATATGCGGAGATCGCGGTGCGGGTGCGCGAAATCTGCGACAAGTACGACCTGCCCTACACGACCGGGTCGTTCCTGGTGCAGTACGGCAAGACGTGGCGCACGCTGGCCAAGCTGTCGCTGCCGAACAAATACCTGCGCGACGACGCCGACAATGCGCCGGAAACCCGCAGCGAGCGGATGTTCGACGAGCTGGGGCCCGAATTCGCGGGCACCGACCCGGAGACCGGCCGCCGGCGCGGGCTGAAGACCGCCATCGAGACCGTGCGCGGCTGGCGGCGCGGCAAGCGCGCGCAACGCGACGCGCGGCGCGCGGACGACTTGGCGGCCTAGCGCAGCGCGTGCGGACGCGGTGTGGCCGCCGTCCCGCGCTCGTTCGCCATACTGGGATGCGTGCAGGTGTTCGTCGGATCGCACGTGTCGCACTGGGATTTCCCGCGCAGCATGGCCAGCGTCGCGTTGATGGCCGAATTCGGTTGCGCGAATGGCATTGCCATGGCGGACGTGCTCAACGGGACCGGCCTGACGGAGGCCGACCTGCGCGACCACAACCGGATGATCGTCGGGCGTCAGGAGCTGGCGGTCGTCACGAACCTGGTGAACCTGCTGGGTGAAGCCGCCGACCTGGGGACGCGCGTCGGCGGCGGCTATCACGTCGGATCGCTGGGCATCTTCGGTTTCGCCTGCCTGACCAGTTCGACACTGGGCGACGCCGTCCGGTTCGCTGCCCGGTTCTACGAACTCAGCTACGGCTTCTGCCTGCCGACCGTCACGGTGGACGGGCCGGTGGCGGCGCTGCGGCTCGACCTGCCCGACGTGACCGGCCCGGTCGCGGAGTTCCTGGTCCGGCGCGACCTGGCGGCCATCGCCCAGGTCATGGCGGAGCTGCTCGGCCGTGCGGTCCCGTTCACCTCGATCGAGTTCACCGGTCCGGCGCCGTCCTCGGATGCCCTGGCCTGCAAGGCATTCGGCGTGACCCCGCATTACGATGCGCCGGCGAACGTGGCGCGCTGGCCGGCCGAACTGCTGGACAACCCGCTGCCGCAGGCCAGCGAGATCAGCGTGGCCATGTGCGAGCAGCAGTGCCGCGCCCTGTTGGAGCGGCGCCGGGCGCGGACCGGTGTCGCCCGGCAAGTCCGTGAGCGGCTGGCCTCGGTCGACGGCGAACCGCACACCATCGGGGCGGTCGCCCGGCAGCTGGCGATGAGCGAGCGGACGCTGCGGCGGCGGCTGGCCGAGGAGAACACGACCTTTCGGGACCTCCTCGAGGAGGTGCACCGGGTCCTCGCCGAGGAGCTGTTGGCGACGGGCGCGCTGTCGGTGGACGACGTCGCGTTGCGGCTTGGCTACGCGGAGGCGACGAGCTTCATCGCCGCGTTCAAGCGGTGGACGGGCACGACTCCCGCGCGCTACCAGCGGTCGGTCGCGCCGCGCGGGCGGTTGGTCGCCGTCTGATCGTGGCCGGAATTATGGATTTGCCGACCGCAATCGGTTGCCGGTGACGGGCGCCCCGGGCCTACTTTTCATTTATGACTTCGACTCGTCCTCGCGTATTGGTCATCGGGGCCGGCTTCGGTGGCCTCGCCGCCGCCTACGAGCTGTCCCGGGATGGCCTGGCCGACGTGACGGTGCTGGAGAAGGCCGAGGACATCGGCGGTGTGTGGCGGGAGAACACCTACCCCGGTGCCGCCTGCGACGTGCCGTCGAACTTGTACTCGTACTCCTTCGCCCGCAAGACCGACTGGGGGCGGCGGTATGCCGAGCAGGCGGACATCCTCGGCTACATCCACGACACCGCCGACCGGTTCGGCCTTCGCGAGCTGGTGCGCACCGGGGTCGAGGTCACGTCGGCGGCCTTCGACGACGGCACCGCCACGTGGCGGGTCGAGACCTTGTCCGGCGAGATCTACGAGGCCGACGTGCTGGTGCCCGCGGTGGGGCAGTTGTCGCGGCCGGCGCTGCCGAACATCCCGGGCCTGGATACGTTCGCGGGTCCCTCTTTCCATTCGGCGCAGTGGCGCCACGACGTCGACCTGGCCGGCAAGCGCGTCGCCGTCCTCGGCACGGGCGCATCCGCCATCCAGTTCGTCCCGCGCATCCGCCAGACCGCGCAGCGCGTCATCGTGTTTCAGCGGTCAGCGCCCTACATCGTCCCCAAGCCGGACCGCGCCTACACCGGCGCGCACCACGCCGCGTTCGCCAAGGCGCCCGGCTTCGCCTCCGCCATGCGAGGCCTGATCTGGGAGATCTCGGAGTTCTTCGGCCTCGCGCTGACCAAGGTCGCCCCGCTCGCCCGGCTGGTGGGCGTCGCCGCATCGGCAAACCTCAAGTGGCACATCAAGGATCCGGTGCTGCGGGCGAAGCTGACCCCCGACTACCCGATCGGCTGCAAGCGCGTGCTGTTCAGCAATGACTGGTACCCGGCACTGGCCAGCGACAACGTCGACGTCGAGACCGGCGCGATCACCGAGGTGACGGCCACCGGGGTGCGCACCGCCGACGGCAGGCTGCACGAGGTCGACGTCATCATCTACGGCACGGGGTTCAAGGCCACCGAATTCCTGGCCCCGATGATGATCACCGGCCGCGACGGTCGGGACCTGCAGTCCGAGTGGGCGGAAGGCGCCCGCGCCCATCTGGGCATGGCCGTGCCGGGCTTCCCGAACATGTTCCTGATCTATGGCCCGAACACCAACCTGGGCAGCAGCTCGATCATCCTGATGATGGAGCAGCAGGCCCGCTACATCCGCCAGGTCACCGAAGAGCTCGCCCGCGGGGGTGTGGTGCGCGCGTTCGAGGTTCGGCGCGCCGCGGAGCAGGCCTACGACGCCGAGGTCCAGGCCCGGCTCGACGCCGGCGTGTGGACCTCGTGCGACTCCTGGTATCGCGCCGCATCGGGCCGGGTCACCACCAACTGGCCCGGGCTGGTGCACGAATATCAGCGCCGCACAAGGGCGGTCGCGTTCGCCGACTACCTGGAGGTGTTGCCCAAACCGGTGGCCGAGGAGATCAGCGCCTGACCCGGAGCCGCCGGGACTACGCTCAAGGCATGCTCGCAGCGTTCGGATTCGAAACCATGGGTGTCGTCGTCGGCGACATGTTCTTCGTCGACCCGCGCCCGCTGGAAGGTCAGGAAACCCCGGAGCGGGGCGTCCGGCTGGAACTGCGGATTGTCGACCGGGACGAGCCGCAAGGGTCGATCTACGCCGGCGTCCCGATCGGCTTCAACCGCCCGGTGTGGCGGGTGGATCTGTTCGGCTCCACCGAAAGCCCGCCCGGGACCCTGGACCGGGCCCATCACCACCCGAAGTTCGACGGGTGGGAGCCCGGGCGACGGCACTTCGTCCCCGAGCTGTCGGCCGACCCGGTCGCCTGGCTGACCGATCAGCTCGCCGACCCGGCCGCCGTGCTGGCCCGGGCGGGGGTCGATCCCGACCAGGTCCCCGAAGCCGACAAGGCCGGCCTGGCCGCGTCCGCACCGGAGATCGTCGCGGCGGTC
>NZ_LZJB01000255.1:0-1359 GCF_001666895.1 Mycobacterium sp. E3298 | reverse complement strand
CCCACGACACGACGCGCCGGAACAGGTACCGGGCGACCTCGTCCGGCGACAGCCGGCGATGACCGTGGAACGTGCAGGTGACACCGAACTCGGTCTCGATGCCCATAATTCGTCGCTGCACGTAATCGAGCGTACTGGTTGTCTGACCGGGACGGTGCGGAAGCCGCGCCTACGGATCCGGACGAGTTTCGCGAAGCCCGCCAGGGCACCGCCTGGGGACCGCAACGGGACGTCGACAACTCGGACACCGGCGGGCGCGGTGTTCAGCCCGTAGCGAACACCGCACGCGGCGGGCCCGAGTCAGCCCGCGGCGTCGCCGTTGGATTCCGGCGCTTCGCCGTTGGTTTCCGACTGCCTCGAATCGCCCTCTTGCAGCAGACCTTCCAACGTGGCCCGGTTGATGCGCCGGAACGCCCGGCGTGGCCGGTTGACGTCCAGGATGGCGACCTCCAGGCTGCCCACGTCCGGGGAGGGCTGGTCCCCGCCTGAACCGTCGGTGCTGCCGGCCCGCAGCGCCTTCACGGCGATTTTGGTCGCCTCGCGCAAGTCGGCGTTCTCCGCGTAGGACTCCTTGAGCGCGGTCGTGATCGGCTCGGTTGTGCCGCCCATCACCACGAAGTGCGGCTCGTCGGCGATGGACCCGTCGTAGGTGATGCGATACAGCTCAGGCGGTTTCGTCTCGCCGTAGTGCGCCACCTCGGCGACGCACAATTCCACCTCGTACGGCTTAGCCTGCTCGGTGAAAATGGTGCCCAGGGTCTGCGCGTAGACGTTGGCCAGCTGGCGTCCCGTGACGTCGCGGCGGTCGTAGGCGTAGCCCCGGGTGTCGGCGAACTGGATTCCGCCGCGGCGCAGGTTGTCGAATTCGTTGAACTTGCCGGCGGCCGCGAAGCCGACGCGATCGTAGAGCTCACTGATCTTCTGCAGGGACCGCGACGGGTTCTCCGCCACGAACAGCACACCACCGGCGTAGACCAGCGCCACCACGCTCTTGCCGCGAGCGATGCCTTTGCGCGCGAGCTCGCTGCGCTCGCGCATCGCCTGCTCGGGCGATATGAAATACGGGAAGCTCACTTCTCACCACCGTCGGGGCCGAAAGTGTCTGCGCGTGAGCGGCTTTCGATCACCTCGCGGGCGAGCTCGGCGATCCGGCTCTCGGGCACCTCGGCCGCCCCCTCGGCGCCGATGGTGACCGCCGTCGGGTAGATGCCCCGAACCAAGTCAGGCCCGCCGGTGGCGGAGTCGTCATCGGCGGCGTCGTAGAGCGCCTCGACGGCCACCCGCACCGCCGAATCGGCATCGACGACCCGCGAATACAACTTCTTTATGGAGGACTTGGCGAAGATCGAGCCCGACCCC
>NZ_LZJB01000254.1:0-4419 GCF_001666895.1 Mycobacterium sp. E3298 | reverse complement strand
CCGAACGGGCACGCCACAAACCGGGTGGCGGACAGCCCGGACCGGCCCACATACCCGTACGCCAGGCCCCGGCCGGCCACATACAACTCGCCGACCACGCCTTCGGGAACCGGGCGCAGCCACCCGTCCAGGACGAAGAAGCCCAGGTGGGCCAGCGGCACGCCGATCGGGCTGGCGTTGGTGTCGACATCCCCGTCGACGATCTCCCGGAACGAGGCGTGCACCGTGGTCTCGGTGATGCCATACATATTGATCAGGCGCGGCAGCCCGGGGTGGTGGTGCAGCCACTTGCCCAGCCGGTGGGGTTCGAGCGCCTCGCCGCCGAACACCACCGTCTGCAGCTTCAGCTGCTGGCCCAGTTCGGGCGCCAGCGAATCGGCGGTCTGCAGCGCGTAGAACGCCGACGGCGTCTGGCTCAGCACGCTGACCTGTTCCCGAACCAGCATCGCGTGCAGCTCTTCGGGCGAGCGGACCACCGCGTCGGGGACGATCACCAGCCGGCCGCCGTACAACAGCGACCCGAAGATCTCCCACACCGAGAAGTCGAAGGCCAGCGAGTGGCACTGCGTCCACACCTGTCCCAGCGCCAGCTGCGCGTCCAAGGACTCGAGCAGCTGGGTGACGTTGCGGTGCGGCACGGCCACGCCCTTGGGCGTGCCGGTGGTTCCGGACGTGTAGATGATGTAGGCGATGTTGTCCGGCGACGGCGCGGGCAGCCCGTCGCTGGTCTGGCCGGCGATGGCGGGGTCATCGAAGTCGATGACGTCCAGGTTTTGGCCGTCGAGCCTGGACCGCACCTCGGCGGTGGTAACGGCCGCGATGGGTGCGGCATCCCCGAGCACGAACTCGATGCGCGCCGCCGGCACCGTCGGGTCGACGGGCAGGTAGGCCGCCCCGGTCTTGAGAACCGCCAGGATCGCCACGACGGCCTCGGCCGTCCTGGGGAACAGCACCGCGACGCGCTCCCCCGGGCCGGCGCCGCGGCTCACCAGCAGGTGGGCCAGACGGTTCGCGGCCGCATCCACCTCGCCATAGGTCCAGGAGCGGTCACCGTCGGTGATGGCCACCGCATCCGGCCCGCGGGCCGCCTGCGCGGCGAACAGCTCCGGAATCGACGCCAGCTCGGGCGCCGCCTCGGCCAGCACCGGCCGGTTGCCCCAGTCGTCGAGCCGGGTGTGCTCGGCGGCGTCGAGCAGGTCGATCGAGGACAGGCGGCGGGCGGGGTCGGCCGTCATGGCCACCATCACCTGCTGCAGCCGGTCGATGAGCGTGTTGATGGCGGCGGCGGTGAACACCTCGGTGTCGAATTCGACGCGCAGGCTCAACTCGTGACCCGGCGAAGCCACCACGGACAGCGGGTAGTGGTTGTATTCGCGGCTGCTGAAGTCGGTGATGGCCAGCTCATGGACGCCCAGCAGCGCACCCGCGTCGACCGGGTAGTTCTCGTAGAGGAACAGGGTGTCGAACAACTGGTCGTGGCCGGTGACGCGGTGGATCTCGGGCAGCGCCAGGTGCTGGTAGTCGACGGTGTCGTTGTGGAGGCGTTGCAGCTGGTCGAGTAGGTCCGCGACGGTGGTGGTCGCGGTGATGGTCGCCCGCACGGGCACCGTGTTGATGAGCAGGCCGACCATCGCGTCGGCGCCGGGCAGCTCTGTCGGACGTCCCGAGACCGCGGTGCCGAAGGCGATGTCGTGCTGGCCGGTCAGCCACGTGAGCAGCTGCGTCCACGCGCCCTGCAGCACCGTGCTGATGGTGGTGCGGCAGGAGCGCGCCAGCTCGCCCAGCGCGTGCGTGGTGTCGGCGGGCACGTGGAAGGCGGCTACGCCACGCTTCCCGATCTGCCCGAGCGGGCCGACCAGGGTGGGAGTCTCGAAGCCGGCCAGCGCCTTGGCCCACGCCGCTTGCGCCGCGGCGCGGTCCTGGTGCGTCAGCCAGGTGACGAAGCTGCGGTACGACGGCGGGGCGGGCAGCCGCTCCCCGTAGTAGCGGGCGAACACTTCCTGCAGCAGCACGGGCAGTGACCAGCCGTCGACCACGATGTGGTGGATGGTCAGGACGAACCGGTGCCGGTCGGCCGCCGTGCGGATCAGCGCGCCCCGGAATGACGGCTTGTCGGCGAGGTCGCACACCGCGGCGCGTTCGTCGGCGCACAGCTGCTCGACCTGCTCGTCGATGTTGCCGCCGTCCAGCTCGACATACCGCCAGGCCATCTGGGGGTCGGCCGGGATGACCTGCACGGGCTCGCCGAAGTCCTCGGAGAACCGGGCGACCAGGTTGGGGTGGCGGCTGACGGCGGTGTGGACCGCCTCACGCAGGCGCGCCGCGTCGAGAGCACCGCTGACGGTGATGCCGAGCTGCACCGCGTAGAGGTCGTCCATGTCCTGCGCGAAGGCGGTGTGGAACAGCAGTCCCTGCTGCACCGGGGTCAGCGGCAGCACGTCGGCGACGCCGCCCTGCCTGCACAGGCTGTCGATTTGCTGCTGGCTGAGCTGAGCGGGTGCGATGTCCGACGGGGTCAATCCGCCGCCGCCGGCCCGGACATGCGCGCAGATTCCGGCCAGGGCCTCAAACCACAACTGGCTCAAGCGGTTTACCCGCTCCTGGTCCAGCGCCGACGGGGCCCACGTCCAGTTGGCCTGCAGGTGCGGGCCGGCCTCGGTGTCCATGGTGCCGGCGTTGAGCTCGACCGTGTGCGCGAGCGGCATGGGTACCGCCGTGGCCACCGCCGCCACCGCCAGGCTGTCGTGGCTGACCCGCCACAACTCGTCGGAGAGGTCGGCGCCCGCGCCGAGCCGTCCCAGATAGTTGAACCCGATCACCGGGTCCACCCCGTCCAGGTCGACGTCGTCGTTCAGGTAGCGCAGCAGTCCGTAGGTCAGGCCGTCGGGCAGGGCGCGCAACTGTTCCTTGGCGGCCTTGATCACCGGCCCCAGCGCGGGCTCGCCGCCGGCCACCTGCGACCAGTTGAGTCGGCCGCCCTTCAACGCCACCGGGTATTTGGTGGTGAACCAGCCGACCGTGCGCGACAAGTCCACCCGGGGAAAAAGTTCTTCCTGACGGCCGTGGCCCTCCACGTCGATGCCGATCGGCGCCGCACCGGTGCCGAGGAACTCCGCGAAGGCCAGCCCGAAGGCGATCAACAGGATGTCGCCGACGCCGGCGTGGAAGGCGGCCGGCACCTCGCCGAGCAGGAGCCGGGTCGTCTCGACGTCCAGGGAGACGGACAGCTGACCGGCGTTCACGTAGGTGTCCGCGTCGGGTTGCACCCCCGGCAGCGCGGCCGGGGTGCCCGCGACCTGCCGCCACTCGTCGGCCCGGGCCACCACGTCGGGCCGGTGCGCGTACTCCTGCAGCAGCGACGACCACCGGGCCAACGACGTCCCGGGCGCCAGCAGCGCGATGGGCTGTCCGTTGTGATGCTGAGCCCACGCGATGTTGAAGTCTTCCAACAGGATTCGCCACGACACCCCGTCGACGGCCAGGTGGTGGATGATCAGCGCCAGCTGGCCCGTGGACTGCGCCCACGCCGCGCTGACCATCACCCCGGCGGCCGGGTTCAGCCGCGACCGGGCCTCCGCCAGCGCCTCTTCGGACAGCGACTCGACGGCGTGCACGCAGCCGCGCGCGGCCACGGCGCCGACCTCGGGCACCTGCAGCGACCAGCCGCCGGCGCCGTCGTCGTCGGCGCGCAGCCGCAGGGCGGCGTGGCGATCCAGCAGCGCCTGCAGCACCGCCACCACGTCGTCCTCACTCGCCCCCGCCGGGGCCTGCACCACCATGGTCTGGTTGAACTGCTCGATCGGCCCGTCGATGCTGTGCAGCCACCGCATGATCGGGGTGGCCACCACCGGCCCGACGCCGTCGTCGCCGGCCCCGGCCGCACCGTCGGGCGCGACCTCGGCCACCCGTGCCAACCGGGCCACCGACTGCTCGACGAACACGTCACGCGGCCGGAACAGGATGCCGGCCGCCCGGGCCCGGGCCACGACCTGCATCGACAGGATGCTGTCGCCACCCAGATCGAAGAACGAGGCGTCGACGCCGACCCGCTCGAGCCCGAGCACCTGGGCGTAGATGTCGGCCAGGATCTCCTCGACCGCGTCGCCCGGGGCGCGGTATTCGGCGGTGGCGTATTCGGGTGCGGGCAGGGCGCGCTTGTCGAGCTTGCCGTTGCCGGTCAACGGCAGCGCCTCCAAGACCACCACCGCGGCCGGGACCATGTACGGCGGGAGTCGGTCGGCCAGCGCCGCCCGGATCGCGGCCGGGTCCGCGGTGCCGGTGATGTATCCGACCAGGCGCTTGTCGCCGGGGCGGTCCTCGCGGGCGATCACGGCCGCCTGGTCGACCCCGTCGAGGCCCTTGAGCACCGACTGGATCTCGCCGAGCTCGATGCGGTAGCCGCGGATCTTGACCTGCTCG
>NZ_LZJB01000253.1:0-2207 GCF_001666895.1 Mycobacterium sp. E3298 | reverse complement strand
GACTCGGCGCATGTTCATCTCGACATCGACCTCATACTCGATCTCTTTGTACATCCGTTGCCAGCGCTCCTTCGTACGAACGTTTTTGCAGGGTGGCTGAATATCGCGCTCGGCGTCGGATTCTTGATCCGGGAGTGGGTCGCTTAGCGAAGCGCGCATCGGCGCCGTCGATAGCCGCCATCGATAATCTTCATCCTCCGCCGCGGGCGGATTCGCTACAATCAAGTTCATATTCTTGAATGGAAAAGGGGCGAACGGGGATGACAAAGACGATGACGGTGCGCGCGGCGGAGACGCGATTGCGCGGATGGATCCGGGAGCTGCCGCCGCTCCTCGCGGACCGCTCCGAAGAAGAGATGAAGGCGCGCCCCGGTCCGGGCAAGTGGTCGCAGCTCGAGATTCTCGGGCATCTGTGCGACTCGGCGCTTCACAATCTGATGCGGTTCGTGCGGATCGTATTCGAGCCGGGACCGGCGGTACTGACGCCGTATGCGCAGGACGATTGGGTGAAGGGCCAGAACTACCAGGCGGCTTCCTACGACGATGTGCTCGGACTGTGGCTCGCGCTGAACGCGAGGATCGCGGACGTATGGGCAGGGCTGCCGGAGGGCGGCGAGACGCGGCTGTTCGCGACGCCGGACGGCGGCACGGTCTCGTATGCGCTATGGGCGGACGATTACGTGAACCACCTCGAGCACCATTTGCGCGCGCTTGATATGGATTAATCATTTGATTAAAAATGGAACATTCTCCCTATCCACAACGGATCGTCGATCCGTTATGATAGAAGCTTAACCTAGGCAGAATTGTGGTGCTGACAGCGTGAACAGACTCCGCGCATTTATGACATCTTACCATCCTATCGTATTATCGCTGCTGATCGGCCATATGATCGCCCGCATCGCGACGTCCATGAGCATGCCTTTTCTCGCGCTGTATCTGGGGGCGCACACCGACATGGGGCCGGGCGCGATCGGCTTCGTCGTCGGTGCCGGCGCGCTGGCGGCCACGTTCGGCGGCTTCCTCGGCGGGGCGCTGTCGGACCGGTACAGCCGGCGCCTCGTCATGTTCACGTCGCTGTTCGCTTGGTGCGGCGTGTTCGTCGGCTTCGCACTGACGGACAACCCTGTGGTCCTTCTGCTGCTCAGTCTGCTGAACGGGCTGTGCCGCTCCTGGTTCGAGCCGGTCTCCCAGGTGCTGATGGCCGACCTCACGGAGCCGGCGCGCCGGATGAAGGTCTTCTCCATGCGCTATCTCATGGCCAACGTCGGCGTGGCGATCGGCCCCGTGCTCGGCGTCTGGCTCGGTCTCGGCAACGGGGGCCTGGCTTTCCTCATCACGGGAGCCATTTATTTTGTGTACGCCGTCACCCTCTACATCATGATGATCAGCTTCGGCATCAAAGATATCGAAGAGGGCAAGCCGGAAAAAAAGGTCACGATCGCGGACGCGGGACGAGTCGTCGTTCGAGATACGGCACTGCAGATGTTCCTCCTGGGCGGCATCGTCGTCGGGATCGGCTACAGCCAGCTGTTCGGCAACATGGCTCCCCATCTGGATCGCGTGTTCGGACATGGGGACCGGATGTTCGGCTATCTGCTGACGATCAACGCAATCACCGTCATCGCGCTGCAGCTGCCGCTCGGCTGGCTGGCGAACAAGCGTCCGCCGCTGTACGCGATCCACGCGGGCAACGTGTTCTTCGCCGTCGGGCTCGCTATTGGGTTGATCCTGCGGGTCTGCCATGCGGCCGCTCCTCGAGCAATCTTCAGTAGTTCTCTAGCCCACGCGGGTTCTTCGAACCCATCATGCCAGCACGCACGCGGGCGCTTTTGCCGCCGGTCACGCTCGACGCCGCGCCGCCCACACGGCGCCTCCGGCGATGAGCGCCACCGCCACCACGATGAACGGCCAGACCGGAACCCCCGAGTCCCGGCCCCCGGCCGTGCCACCTGCGGCCGGTGGTCCCGGCGTGCCCGTGCCGGAGACCGTCAACCGAAACGACCAGGATCCGGAGACCACGTGGCCGTCCGCGGACGTGACCCGATAGTTCACCGTGTACGTGCCGGCCGGGCCCAGCGGCCGCAAGCCGATGCCGACGACCGCGCCGTGGACCGTCGGGTCGCCGGCGGACCACACATTGCCGTCGGGCCCGACGACGGTCATGGCCGCGAACGTGGTCTGCAGCTGTTCGTTGAACGTGGCGC
>NZ_LZJB01000252.1:0-874 GCF_001666895.1 Mycobacterium sp. E3298 | reverse complement strand
GCTCGCGGGCCGGGGCGTGGTGCTCACCCAGAATCTCGGTGCGACGCTGCATGTCCGCGCCGGCAACCGGCTGCAGTTGCAGACACCGCACGGCCCGCGCGAGGCCGCCGTGCTGGCCCTGGTGCCGTTCTTCTCGACCGTCATCGGCACCGTGGGTATCGATCTCGACCACCTGCGGGCGTGGTTCGACCGCCCGGCCGCGACGACGTTGCAGATCACCGCCGCACCCGGGACGGATCCGAAGCGGCTGCTGTCGGACGTCCGCCGGGTGGTGCCGGCGCCGAACCAGGTGTACGACGGCCGCGCGGCGCTGGCCGGGCTTGAGGCCCCGCTGCATCAGAGCATGTTCATCGCCAACGCCGTGTGGGTCATCGTCGTCGCGGTGGCCGCCGTCGCGCTGCTCAACACGCTGACCCTCTCGGTGACCGAACGCCGCCGCGAGATCGGCGTGCTTCGGGCCATGGGGTCCAGCCGCCGGTTCACCCTGCGGACCGTCCTGGCCGAGGCGGCTGGAATCGGTTTGGTGGGCGGCCTTTTGGGGCTGTTGTTCGGCCTGACCGACCAGTGGCTGTTCAGCCTGATCAGCGGGGACATCATGAATTTTCCGGTCGGCTTCCGCCTGAGCCCGATGGCCCTGGCCTTCACCGCGGGTGCGCTGACGATCTGCTTGCTCGGCTCGCTGCCACCGGCGCGGCGGGCGGCCCGGCTCAACATCATCGAGGCCGTCAGCGTGGACTGAGCGTGGCGAACCCCTGCAGATGGGGCTTGCAGGGGAAGGGGACCGGCGTGCGCGGGATGGTGTGCAGCGCGGTGGTGTCGAACCCGGCCGCGGCGATGGAATCCAGGGTCCGCCGGTTCGGCTCGCATCCGGCGG
>NZ_LZJB01000251.1:0-966 GCF_001666895.1 Mycobacterium sp. E3298 | reverse complement strand
CGACGCCCTGGACCTTCCCGTGCACCCAGGCGGTGAGCCGGACGTCAGGTTCCGACATCGGCGACCTTGAAGTTGACCTGCGTACCGGCCTTGAGCGTGCGCCCGACGGTGCAGACCAGGTCGATGGCCCGGTCGACCACCGCCAGCAGCCGCTCCTTCTCCTCCGCCGTCAGCCCGGACAGGTCCAGCTCGAGCGTCTCTTCCAGGAGCGGATACACCTCGCGTTCGCGGTCGGCGTCCCCGGACACCCTGACCACCGCGTGGTAGTCATCGCCGAGCCGGCGGGCGAGCGGCTGGTCGCTGGACATCCCGCTGCACGCGGCGAGCGCGATCTTCAGCAGCTCGCCGGGGGTGAACACGCCGTCGACGTCTTCGGACCCGACGAGTACCCGCGCACCGCGCGAGCTGTGTCCGGTGTAACGGCGCGATCCCGTGCGCTCCACCCAGAGTTCGGTCATGGCTCATTTCTACCGGGCAGTGCGCTGAGGCCGCGTCGCGTGTGCGTACAGGGCGATCACGACCGGCGTGTCGCCGCCCGGGTCGCACACTCAAAGCCCTGAGCGCACACTGGAATCGACAAGCCCTAGCGGACGATCAGCGAGAGCAGCTTCTTACCGAATGATATTGCGGCCGAATTGTTTTCGCAGGAGACAACCACCTGCTGGCCGACCCGCTCCCGCAGCTCGCGCTCGAAGACGTCCCGCAGCGTAGACGACGCGGCCGGGCATCCGTCACACGCGCCGACCATCCGGACCGTGACGGTGTGGCCGGCCACCGAGACCAGCTCGATCGACCCGCCGTGCGAGGCGGCAAGCGCGCCGACGGGCCCGGCAAGCAGTTCCGCGGCAACGGATTCCAGATCGGGGCCGGACGACTCGTCGACCGTCCAGCCCTGAGGGTCCAGCAGCGCCTCGCCGAGCGCCTCGCGGACGTCGTCTCCCAGTTCACGCCAGCTGCTGCCGGCGC
>NZ_LZJB01000250.1:0-1911 GCF_001666895.1 Mycobacterium sp. E3298 | reverse complement strand
ACCCCAACAGATCACAAAATGGCAAATACCATCACCCGGCACATCGCCCAGCAATTGTTTAAGCGGAAAGCAGCTCTTCTCATGCCGAATTCACTCACGAATTCTCGCCCGGTTATGCGCACCCGCTCGGGTGCGTTGCGGGTCAGCTGCGGGACTGCGCGAGGGCGCGTAGCTCGGCGTCGGTGTTGACGTTGGTCAGCGACCGCGACTCCGAGGTCACGATGCGCTGGGCGTCCGACGCATCCACCAGGGCGCGCATCTTGCGCTCGCCGGCGGCCACCAACGCGTCCACGCGGTCGGCCAGGTCGGTCCGGTACACCGCGGCAAGGTAGTGGTCCTGGCCGTCCCACGGCAGCACCACTTCCGCGCCGGTCTCCACCGCCCGACGGGCGAGATCGTCGATGAGTTCGACTGCCAGGAACGGCATGTCGACCGCGCAGACGAACGCGAGCCGCGCCCCGGCGTCGGCCGCCGCGCGCAGCGCCCGCCCCGTCGCCGGCAGCGGCCCCAGCCCACGCAGTTCGTCGCGCATCACCCGAGCCTGCAGTTCGGGGAGCGGCTGCCCCTGGGCGGCCATGACGAGCACCGGGTCGCAACGCTGTTGGAGGACGCCGACGACGTGCTCGACCATCGTGGTCGAGCCGGATCCAGCGGATGGCGGGATCGGGAGGTTGGCCTTGTCGCGGCCCATGCGTTGCGAGGCGCCGCCGGCCAGGACAACCCCGGCCAGGGAGATTGTTTCGCTCACGTCAGTCGACGGTCCAGGTGTCGCGGCCACGCAGCAATGATTGCAGAGCGGCGTCGTCGAACGGCTTCGAGGCCCGCGCGGCCTGCACCTGGGAGCGCGCCGCGTCGTCGTACGTGGGCCGGCTGACGTCCCGGAAGATGCCGAGCACAGTGTGATCGAGATTCTGATCGGACAGCCGGGACAGCGCGAACGCGTAGGCCGAGTCGTCGGTGTGCGCGTCGTGCACCATTATTTCGTCGACGGACACGTCGGCGGTCTTGGCGAACTCGAGGCCGAAGCCGGACTTCACCACGCAGTACTCGCCGTCGGCACCGAAGGTGATCGGCTCGCCGTGGCGGATGTTGATCACCCGCTCCTCGGCGCCTTCCTTGCGGAGCACGTCGAATGATCCGTCGTTGAAAATCGGGCAGTCCTGCAGGATTTCGACCACGGCGGCGCCGCGGTGCTCCGCGGCCGCGCGCAACACCTCGGTGAGCCCGTTGCGGTCGGAGTCCAGGGCGCGGCCGACGAACGTCGCCTCGGCACCCAGCGCAAGCGACACGGGGTTGAACGGGTGGTCCAGCGACCCCATGGGGGTCGACTTGGTGACCTTGCCGACCTCCGACGTGGGCGAGTACTGGCCCTTGGTCAACCCGTAGATCCTGTTGTTGAACAACAGGATCGTGATGTTGACGTTGCGGCGCAGCGCGTGGATCAGGTGGTTGCCACCGATCGACAGCGCGTCGCCGTCACCGGTGACCACCCACACCGACAGGTCCTCTCGGGCCAGGGCCAGACCGGTGGCGATCGCCGGTGCGCGGCCGTGGATGGAGTGGAAGCCGTAGGTCTCCAGGTAGTACGGGAAGCGGCTCGAGCAGCCGATGCCGCTGACGAACACGATGTTCTCGCGGCGCAGCCCGAGCTCGGGCAGGAAGTTGCGAATGGTGTTGAGGATGACGTAGTCACCGCAGCCGGGGCACCAGCGGACCTCTTGATCACTGGTGAAGTCCTTGCCCTTCTGCGGCTGGTCCGTGGTGGGCACGCCGTCGTTCTTCTTCAACCTCGGCGTCAGCCCGAGGTCGGTGCCCGCCAGATTTCCCATCAGGTCGGTCATTCGCTAGCTCCCGCTCCCACCGTTGCCGCCGCCATTCGGGCGACCATCGTCTTGTCTTGCTCGATTTCGG
>NZ_LZJB01000249.1:0-1732 GCF_001666895.1 Mycobacterium sp. E3298 | reverse complement strand
ATCGTCGCCGTTCACCTCGGTCTTGGCCAGCAGCGGGAACGTCACGCCGTACGTCGTCGAACAGAACTCCTGGATCTCCTCGGCCGTGCCCGGCTCCTGGCCCATGAACTGGTTGCAGGGGACGCCGACGACGGTCAGGCCGCGCCCGCCGTAGTCCTCGGCGAGCTTCTCCAGCGCCGTGTATTGCGGAGTCAACCCGCACTTGGAGGCGACGTTGACAACCAGCGTCGCGCCGTCGGCCAATTCGGCCAGCGTGGTCGGCCGGCCGTCGAGGGTGGTCAGGGGGATGTCTTTGAGGGTCACGCCGACGACGCTAACCGAAGGCGGCGACAGCAGCCAGACCCGAGGCGCAACTAGGGCAACAGGTGTCGCCGCCTGGCCTCGGAGACCGATTCCCCGCGCCTGGTAGCGCCCAGCTTGATGTAGATGCCCTTGAGGTACCACTTGACGGTGTTGATCGTGACCCCCAGGTTCCGCGCGATCTGCTTGTTCGACATTCCACGCTCCAAGAGCCGCAGTACCTCGATTTCGCGGGGGCTGAGCGGTTCTTCCGGCGTGGGAGCACGATCGGAGTCGCGCGTGACGACCGGGATGGCCGCGTGTTTGGCGTCGGCGTGGGCAGTGGCCAGCAACCGCGAGAGATAATCGGGCGGAACCTGGGCCAGCTTGGGCGGCCAGCGGCGGGTCCGGCTGGCGTCGCGAAGATGGGCAATGGTTTTGAGGATCTCCGGCCCGGCGTCGACGATGGTGCGCAGTAGCCCGGCGCGCGCGCCGTCGAGCAGCGCGGGGACGAGGATTTCGGCGGCGGCTTCGGGGTCGCCGGCGAGGAAGACCACCCTGGCGAGTTCGATGGTGCTGAGGGCTGCGCCGAGACGCCATCCGGCGGCGGTGCTTTCGTGATGCATCCTGGACACCAGATCGTGTGCTGTGTCGTAGTTGTTTTCCGCGCAAGCGATTTGGGCCCGCGCGCTCAGTTGGTAGTGCCGGGTGGCCATCGCGATGCCGTCCATGCCGTTGGCCACATCGTTGCCGCGGCGTGCGAGAATCTGTTGCGCGCGGCTGGTGTCGCCCAGCGCGAGGTGTAGACGCACGCACTCGTTGTCCAGCGCTGCGGACAGCCTCGGCAACGAAAGCTGCTGAGCCGCAACATGTCCTTCGTCCAGTAGGCCGAGCGCCTCATCGATGTCGCCACGAAGCACCTGGATGCGGGACAGGGTGCTGTAGGTCGCGATCATGAAGTCAACGACACCGCTTTCGGCGCCGAGCTCGTGACATTGCTCCAACAGCCCTTCGGCCGTATCGATTTCACCGCGTTCGTAGTGGAGCCGGCCCAGCAGGGCGCCCGCCAGCCGGGCCGCATGTGAATGCGGGCCGGCTTCGTTCTGAGCCAAAACGAGCGCTTCGGTGTAGCGGTTCTCCGCGGTGGGCAGGTCGAGTTGGGCGAATGCGGCAAGGCCCGCGAAGCACCGCCCGTACACACCGGCGAAGGGGCCGCCGGCGGTTTCGTGAAAGGCGGCTGCCCATTGTTGGCGCGTCTGTGCGCTTTCATAGGCGAAGGTATGGATGTCGACGAAAGTGCGGATGTTGGCGGAGACGGCCACGAGGAATGGCCGGTAAGGCGGATTGTCGACGATGTAGGGCGCGACGAGGGCGCAGGCGCGGTCGATGCGATCGCCGTAGACGTCCGTGCAGGCCTGCACCACGTCGGCCTCGCCGAGGACGCCTGCGCCGA
>NZ_LZJB01000248.1:0-3784 GCF_001666895.1 Mycobacterium sp. E3298 | reverse complement strand
GAGCCGCCGCCATGCGATTCCTGCACACCGCCGACTGGCAGCTCGGCATGACCCGGCACTTTCTCGCCGGTGATGCTCAGCCGCGGTACTCGGCTGCCCGGCGTGACGCGGTGGCCGGCCTGGGGGCGCTGGCGACGGAGGTGGGCGCCGAGTTCGTCGTGGTCTCCGGCGACGTCTTCGAACACAATCAGCTTCCCCCGCAGGTCGTCGGGCAGTCGTTAGAAGCCATGCGCGCCATCGGGATTCCGGTCTACCTGCTACCGGGCAACCACGACCCGCTCGACGCGTCCTCGGTGTACACCAGCGCCCTGTTCACCGCCGAACGTCCCGACAACGTGGTGGTGCTCGACCAGGCCGGCGCCCATCGGGTCAGGCCCGGGCTGGAGATCGTCGCCGCGCCATGGCGATCCAAGGCGCCGACCACCGACCTGGTCGCCGACGTTCTCGAAGGCCTCGCGCCCGAACCGGTCACCCGGATCCTCGTCGCGCACGGCGGGGTCGACGTCCTGGACCCGGACCGGGACAAGCCCTCCCTGATCCGCCTGGCCACCCTCGACCGCGCGCTGGCGACCGGTACGGTGCATTACGTTGCACTGGGGGACAAGCATTCACGGACGAATGTCGGTGACAGCGGCCGGATCTGGTACTCCGGTTCGCCGGAGGTCACCAACTTCGACGACGTGGAATCCGACCCCGGTCATGTCCTCGTCGTGGAGATCGACGAGAGCGACCCGCGTCGCACCGCCTCGGTGGAATCACGGCATGTCGGCCGGTGGCGCTTCGTCACCATGCATCACCAGGTCGACACTCGCCGTGACATCGCCGACCTCGACCTGAACCTGGACCTGATGGCAGACAAGGACCGCACCGTGGTGCGCTTGGCGCTCACCGGATCCCTGACGGTCACCGATCGGGCGGCGCTGGATGCGTGTCTCGACAAGTACGCGCGGTTGTATGCCTGGCTCGGCCTGTGGGAACGCCGCACCGATCTGGCGGTAATCCCGGCCGACGGCGAATTCAGCGATCTGGGTATCGGGGGATTCGCCGCCGCGGCGGTCGACGAGCTGGTGGCGACCGCGCGCGAGCCAGCCTCCGATGCTGCCGCCGACGCGCAGGCGGCGCTGGCGCTGTTGCTACGCCTCACCGACCGGGGCGCCGCATGAAGTTGCACCGCCTGACCCTGACGAATTATCGCGGCATCGCGCACCGGGAGATCGAATTTCCCGACCACGGTGTCGTCGTGCTGTGCGGCGCCAACGAGATCGGCAAGTCGTCGATGATCGAGGCCCTCGATCTGCTGCTGGAGTCCCGGGACCGCTCGACGAAGAAGGAAGTCAAGCAGGTCAAGCCCACCCACAGCGACGTCGGATCCGAGGTTAGCGCCGAATTGAGCTGCGGCCCTTATCGTTTCACCTATCGCAAGCGGTTCCACAAGAAATGCGAAACCGAACTGACGATCCAGTCGCCGCACCGCGAGCAGCTCACCGGCGACGAGGCGCACGAACGGGTCCGCGCGATGCTGGCCGAGACGGTGGACAGCGATTTGTGGCACGCCCAGCGGGTGCTGCAGTCGGCGTCGACCGCCGCGGTGGATCTCTCCGGTTGCGACGCCCTGTCGCGCGCGCTCGACGTGGCGGCCGGCGACGCCGCGGCGTTGTCGGGCACCGAGCCGTTGCTCATCGAACGCATCGACGCGGAATACGGACGCTACTTCACCCCCACGGGGCGTCCCACCGGGGAATGGGCCGCGGCGATCACCCGCCTGGCCGACGCCGAGGCCGCGGTCGCGGAGTGCGCGGCGGCGGTCGCCGAGGTCGACGAGCGGGTGGGTCGGCACGCGGCCCTGACGCAACAGGTGGCCGACCTGTCCCAGCAGCGCATCGCCGCGCGCCCCCGGCTCACCGCCGCGCAGCAGGCCGCGGAAAAGGTCGCCGAACTCACGGGGCAAGCACGCGAGGCCGAGTTGATCGCGACCGCCGCGGCGGCTACTAGCGCGGCGGCCACCACGGCCCGCACCTCACGTCTGCAGCTTCTCGCCGAAATCGCTACCCGCACAGCGGCTGTCGTGGCTGCCGAGGCACAAGCGAAAGAGGCCGCCGACGCGCGCGCGGCGGCGCAGGCCGAGGCCGAGGCCGCCGAGGCCGCCGCCCGGCAAGCCGCCGAGGCCGTCGCGGATCTGCATCACCGCGCCGAATCCGCCCGCCGCACCGTCACTCAGCTCGCCGACCGCGAGGAGGCCGATCGGCTGAGCGCCCGGTTGGCCAAGATCGACGCGATCCAGCGCGACTGCGAGCAGGTGTCCGCGGAACTCGGCGAGATCGCGCTCACCGAGCAGCAGCTGCGCCGGATCGAGACGGCCGCGTCCGCGGTCGATCGCATCGGCGACCAGTTGGCGTCGACGTCGGCGGCGGTCGAGTTCGCCGCCGCCGCGGACATCGAGCTGTCCATCGATGGCGAACGGGTCGCGTTGTCCGAGGGCCAAACCTGGTCCATCACGACCACCGGGCCCACCGCGGTCGAAGTCCCCGGCGTCCTGACCGCGTGGATCACTCCCGGCGCAACCACCCTCGATGTCCAGGCGAAACACGCTGCGGCGCAAGAGGAGCTGTCGGCCGCGTTGGCCGACGCGCGGGTGGCCGACCTGGCCACGGCCAGGGCCGCCGATCAGCGTCGCCGCGAACTGGAGGGCAGCCGCGACCAACTGACCGCGACCCTGACCGGCCTGTGCGGGGACGACGAGGTCGACGAGCTGCGTTCGCGACTCGCGCAGCTGCGCTCCGCGCAACCGGCGGACAGCGCGGCTACCGGCATCGGAGCCGCCCGCGACGAGCTTGAAGCGCTTCAGGCGGCTGGCCAGGCCGCGATCGCCGAGTGCGACGGCCGACGCCGGATCGCCACCACCGTCACTGCCCGGCTCACCGAGCTGGCCACCCGCGCAACGGTTCTCGAGGACGCGCTGAAGAACCAGCGTTGCGAACTCGACGCGGCCACCGACCGGCTGGCCCAGGAGCGGGCGTCGGCCGGCGACGACGAACTGGCGTCGGCGGCGGAGACGGCGCTGCGGGCCGCGTTCGCCGCCGAACGTCGGCATGCCGAGCTCGCCGCGGAACTCGCGGCGGCAAGCCCGGACTCGGTGAACGCCGAATTGCGCGCCGCCGTAAAGGAAACGGAAGAACTGCGCGAGCGCTACGAAGAGGCCGCCCGCGCGTTGCGCGAGATCACCATCGAACTGTCGGTGATGGGCAGCGAGGGCCGCCAGGGCAAGCTCGACGCCGCGGAAACCGAACGCGAACACGCCGCCAGTGAGCACATCCGCGTCGGCGGCCGGGCCAGGGCGGCGCGCCTGCTGCGCTCGGTCATGACGCGTCACCGCGACACCACCCGGCAGCGGTACGTCGAGCCCTACCGCGCGGAACTGCAGCGGTTGGGTCGCCCGGTGTTCGGTCCCACGTTCGAGGTCGAGATCGACAGCGACCTCTGCATTCGCAGCCGCACGCTCGACGGAATCACGGTGCCCTACGACTCGCTGTCGGGTGGGGCCAAGGAGCAACTCGGCATCTTGGCGCGGCTGGCCGGCGCCGCCCTGGTCGCCAAGCAGGACGCCGTTCCGGTGGTCGTCGACGACGCGTTGGGGTTCACCGACCCCGATCGGCTGGCGAAAATGGGGGAGGTCTTCGACACGGTGGGCACTCACGGGCAGGTCATCGTCCTCACCTGCAGTCCCGACCGGTACGACGGCGTCAAGGGCGCTCACCGCATCGATCTCAGCGCCTAGCACCGGCGC
>NZ_LZJB01000247.1:0-18615 GCF_001666895.1 Mycobacterium sp. E3298 | reverse complement strand
GCCGTGCGTCAGGTGAGTGATCGGTCGACTCGCGACACATAAACGGCGCACACGACACGCCGCGAACACTCGCCGTGGTTTATGTCTCGTGGTCCTCGGGCGCCGGCCGACCGGCTGAATCAGCGGGTGCTGGTGCGGTCACCATTCGCCGCGGGCCACGAGCACCTCGCGGAGCACATCCGCCCGATCCGTGATGATGCCGTCGACGCCGCTATCGAAAAGTGCGTGCATGGTGTCCGGGTCGTCGACCGTCCAGGCGTGCACCTGGCGTCCGGACTCGTGCAGGGCGCGGACGAGTCCGCGCGTGATGATCGGTATCCGACCCAGCCGTGGCGGCAGCTGCAGGCAGTCACTGTCCCGCAACAGCTGCCAGGCATAGGCCCGGCTTGCCGGCGTTTGGGCCGCCGGCAACGCCAGGAACGCGCCGATACCCGCCGAACTGGCCACCCGCCTGGACAGCAGCCTCAGCGCCCGACGCCGACGGCGTTCGGAAAACGAGGTGATCAACACCCGGTCGTGCGCCTTCATTCGCTCGATCACCTCGACGGTGGGAACGACGGCGGACGCGGACTTGATATCGATGTTGACCCGTATGTCCGGCAGCGTGGCGAGGAGCTCTTCGAGGGTCGGTATCGATTCTCCCGCGCCCAGATGCAGGTGGCGGACGTCGCGCCAATCCGAGCGGTCGATGGCGCCCGTTGCGCCCGCGTCCGACCTGAAGGCGCGGTCGTGCAGGATCACGGCGACGCCGTCGCGTGTCGCCCGAACGTCGGTCTCGATGTATCGAAACCCAAGCTTGGCCGCCTCGCAGAACGCTCCCATGCTGTTCATCGGCCACTTGAACGACGTAAACCCCCTGTGCGCCATGGCGATTCGCCCGGCACTACGCAGAAACTGCACGGTGGGCACGCCGCGATCAGCCATCAGCCGCCTGCACGGCTCACCGATCCAGGCCCCATTGGCCGTAGTCGGCCGCCAACACCTCGTCGATGTCGACGTTGATCCCGCCAAGGAGCGGGCTTGGGTTGCTTGGGCTGTTGACCACGGACTGGTAAAGAACCGCGGCGGGTTCGCGCGCGCCGTGCGACCACGACTTCGTCTGCCAAGCCCACCGGTGCCCGGGTGTGGTCGAGTTCCCGACGACGCCGTCCCGGATCGCCCAGCCGCACGCGTTGGCATGCCCGTAGATGCCGGTGCGGCCCACGCCCAGCGCGGAGTTGATGCCCCGAAACCACTGCACCGCAACGCTGTTCCAGGTGTTCTCGTCGATGTCGTCGTCGACGCTGAAGAATATCGGCGCCGAGCCCGGGCCCCCCGCCGCGGCGTGCAACCGTTGCGCCGTCCGGGCATCGGCCACCCCGCCGTCGTAGCCGCGGGTGTAATCCGACGGGTCCGGCCACCCGGGTTTGCCGTACTGGAAATTGCTGACGATCTGCAGACCCGCGGCGCGCAGCGCGTCCGCGTACTCGCGGGTGATCGGCTTCGCCTCGAAATTCGCGCCCGGCCGCGACTCGGAAACGTAATTCACCACCCCGGCATAGCCCGCCGATTTGATCTCGTCCGGCGAAATCCTGCGCTCGGCGAAATCGATCAGCCGCAGGTCGGCGGCGAATGCCGTCGGCGCGGCGGAGTTGGCGGCCGAGGTCACGAAGCTGAGGAAAGCGGGCGCCACGGCAAGTTTTAGGACGTCGCGTCGCGACGCCGATCGCCGTCCGCGGCGTTCGCCTGATGCAGCCGAACCCTGCACCGCGCGATGGTAACAAACAGCTCAGGACCGGTGCTGCGACTGCGCGGCACCGAACACCGTCGGCTTGGGCCCCCCGCGGTGCGCCGGCGGAGGTGAGGAACACCCATCGCCGACTGCCGCGCGACTGCGCAGGCGCGCGCGCATTCTCCGCCGAGTGGCCGCTCGGACTCTGGTCAACCCCGGTCGGGGCCGGGTGGCATGATCCTTAAGTGCCGGATTTCCGTGGGATCGTTTTCGCGGGTGCCGGTGATGTTCGAGCTCGTTGCGCTCGATTAGGTGATCGAACTATAGTCTGGACACATGTCCAGTTTGCTGTCACGGAGTTCGGGAGTCCGTTGACCGCGATGGGTTCGGCGCTGTTCCGCGGTCATTCACCAGCAAAGAAGAGTTGAGTATGCGAATTGCCCTGCTGTCCTACCGTAGTAAAACTCATTGCGGCGGACAGGGCGTCTACGTGCGCCATCTCAGCCACGGACTGGTGGAACTCGGTCATGACGTCGAGGTGTTCTCCGGCCAGCCCTACCCCGACCTGCTCGATCCGCGGGTGCGGCTGACCAAGGTCCCCAGCCTCGACCTCTACCGCGAGCCCGACCCGTTCCGCGTGCCGCGGCCCAGCGAAATCCGTGACTCGATCGACCTGTTGGAACTGCTTACCACCTGGACCGCCGGGTTCCCGGAACCGCGGACGTTCACCATGCGCGCCGCCCGGTTGCTGGCCGGCCGGACCGCCGATTTCGACGTCGTCCACGACAACCAGAGCCTGGGCACCGGACTGCTCACGATCGCCGGCGCGGGCCTGCCGGTGGTGGCCACCGTGCACCACCCCATCACCCGTGACCGGGTGCTCGACCTGGCCGCCGCGCGGTGGTGGCGAAAACCGTTGGTGCAGCGATGGTATGGATTTCTCGGCATGCAGCAGCAGGTCGCACGCCAGATTCCCGACCTGCTGACGGTCTCCTCGTCGTCGGCCGCGGACATCGTCAGCGACTTCGGCGTCTCCCCCGACCAGCTGCACGTCGTGCCGCTGGGCGTGAACACCGAGCTGTTCAAGCTGGCGTCGCGGCCCCGGCAGGCCGGACGGATCATCGCGATCGCCAGCGCCGATACGCCGCTCAAGGGGGTGCGCACGCTGCTGCACGCGGTGGCCCGCCTGCGCACGCGCAGAGATCTCGAGCTGCGCCTCGTCGCCAAGGTGGAGCCCAACGGTCCCACCCACAAACTCATCGCCGAGCTCGGCATCTCCGACATCGTCCACATCACCAGCGGGCTTTCCGACGCCGAGCTCGCGGCGCTGTTCGCGTCGGCCGAGGTCGCCTGCATTCCGTCGCTCTACGAAGGGTTCTCGCTGCCCGCGGTGGAGGCCATGGCCAGCGGGACGCCGATCGTGGCCAGCCGGGTGGGCGCACTCCCCGAAGTCCTGGGCACCGACGGCGCGTGCGCCGAGCTGGTGCCGCCCGCCGACGTCGACGCGCTCACTCGCGCGCTCGGTGACCTGCTGGACTCGCCGGAGAAGCGGCGGAGCCTGGGCGAGGCGGGACGCACCCGCGCGGTCAACGTCTTCAGCTGGGAGGCCGTGGCCGCGCAGACGGTTCGGGTGTATGACCGCGCGATCGCCCGTAACACCGCTGCGTCGGCGACCGAGGGGGAAGCGCGATGCTGACGGTGGATTTCGACCGGCTGCGGATCGGGCCGGCCACCAAGGTCATCGACGTCGGTTGCGGGGCCGGCCGGCACGCATTCGAGGCGTATCGGCGCGGAGCCGACGTGGTCGCGTTCGACCAGGACGAGGCCGAATTGCGTTCGGTGGACACCATTTTGCGCGCGATGGCGGAAACCGGGGAGGCGCCCGCCGCGGCGTCGGCGAGGGTGGTGGTCGGCGACGCGCTGAAGTTGCCGTATGCCGACGAGACGTTCGACTGCGTGATCGCGTCCGAAATCCTCGAGCACATCCCGCATGACGACGCCGCCATCGCCGAACTGATCAGGGTGCTCAAGGTGGGCGGCACGTTGGCGGTCAGTGTGCCGCGCTGGCTTCCGGAGCGGGTGTGTTGGTTGCTGTCCGACGAATACCACAGCAACGAGGGCGGCCACGTGCGTATCTACCGGGCCAGTGAATTGCGCGCGAAGATCCTCGATGGCGGGATGCAATTGACGCATGCCCACCACGCGCACGCGCTGCACGCCCCCTTCTGGTGGTTGAAATGCGCCGTGGGAGTGTCGAACACCGAGCACCGCGCCGTGACCGCGTACCACAAACTCCTGGTGTGGGACCTGATGCGGCGACCGAGGGTGACGCAGTTGGCCGAATCGCTGCTCAATCCGCTGGTCGGCAAGAGCGTGGCCATGTACTTCGTCAAGCATCCGGCGGCAGAAAGCCAAGCGACGGTGGGATATTCAGTTGCGTCGGGTTAACCCACCCTCGGTCGCGGGCGTCCTGTCCCCCGAGCAATGCCGGCAAACCGCGCGGTCCATCGCGGCCATCCAGGAACCCTCCGGAGCCATCCCCTGGTCCGAGGGCGGCCACACCGACCCGTGGGACCATGTCGAGTGCGCGATGGCGCTCACCGCCGCCGGACTGCTGGAACCGGCGCGCGCCGCGTTCGACTGGAGCCGACGGACCCAGCGGGCCGACGGCTCCTGGCCGATCCAGCTCCGCGCGGGGGTCGTCGAAGACGGCAACAGCGACAGCAACTTCTGCGCCTACATCGCCACCGGTGTGTGGCACCACGTGCTGGTCACCGGTGACCGGCGCTTCGCCGCACGGATGTGGCCGGTGGTGCACAAGGCGATCGACTTCGTCATCGACTTGCAGGTCGGCTATGGCGAGATCTGTTGGGCCCGAAGCGAAGCCGGTCTGCTGCAGGAAGCGCTGCTGACCGGTTGCGCGAGCGTGTTCCACAGCATCCGGTGCGCCCTGGCGCTGGCCGCCCTGGTCGGCGAGCCGCAGCCGGAGTGGGAACTGGCGCTGGGCCGGCTCGGCCATGCGATAGCCGCGCATCCCGAGGCGTTCACCGAGAAGGACCGCTACTCGATGGACTGGTACTACCCCATCCTGGGCAGCGCGCTGCGCGGACCCGAGGCGGCCGCGAGAATCCGAGAGCGCTGGAACGATTTCGTGGTCGGCGGCCTGGGCATTCGCTGTGTGGCCGACCGGCCGTGGGTGACCGGCGCCGAGACGTGCGAACTGGTGATGGCGCTGGACGCGATCGGCCAGCGGTCGGCAGCCCATCGGCAGTTCGGCGCGATGCAGCACCTCCGTGAGCAGGACGGCTCGTACTGGACCGGTTTGGTGTTCGCCGACGGGAAGCGCTGGCCCGAGGAGCGGACGACGTGGACGGGTGCGGCGATGATCCTCGCCGCTGATGCGCTGTCTAACACCACCGCGGGCGCCGGGATCTTCCGCGGGGAGGGACTACCGATAGGCCTGCAGACCGACTTCGACTGCGAATGCGTTGCCACCGGCCCCGGCTGGTGACCTGAGTTCGGTCAGATCAGCGCGCCCGGTTCGCCGCTCACGCGTTCGAGCACCCGCAGCGATCCGGTCGCCGAGACCTCCCGGAATTGGCCGGAATCGATTGCGCGGCAGTAGATGTGATACGGGGGCCGCCCCCCGTCCCGGGGATCAGGGAACACGTCATGGATGGCGAGCGCCCCGCCGACGGCGACCCACTTCGCCCAGCCGTCGAAATCCTGGTTCGCCGCGGCCTCGCTGTGGCCGCCGTCGATGAACAGAAACCGCAGCGGCGTGCGCCATCCGGCGGCCACGACCGGCGACTTGCCCACGATGGCGACGACGTGGTCGTCCAGCCCCGCGGCGTCGAGCGTGCGACGGAACGTCGGCAGGGTGTCGAACAAGCCCGTGACCTCGTCGACCAGCGAGGCGTCGTGGTACTCCCAGCCGGCCTGGTGTTCCTCGGAGCCGTGGTGGTGGTCGACCGTGTAGAGCACGCTCGCGGTTTGTCGGGCGGCCGCGCCGAGCAGCAGCGTGGATTTGCCGCAGTAGGTGCCGATTTCGACACCGACGCCGCCGCCGAGATACTGCAGCGCGGCGTCGTGAAGCGCGTGCCCCTCGTCGGCGGGCAGGAACCCCCGCACCTGCTCGGCCAATGCGAACAGGCGCTCGGTCGATCCGACGTCGGTGTGACTCACACCGAAGAACCTATCGGTCACCCGCGGCACCCGATCGGGGTGGTCCAAGGCGGCCGGCAACATTGACCAGCGGCGGACGCGGGATCGCTTTACGATCATGCTGTGCTCGCCCGCAGACTCGGTGACATCGGCCTGGCCGCGGTTCTGACCGCGGCCGCGCTGGCGCTGCCGGCTGCGCTGCCGTCGCCCGCGATTCCCCGCGCCGCGGCCGCCAACTGTCCCCCGGTGCAGGTGGTGTTCGCCCGCGGCCGGATGGAATCGCCCGGAGCGGGCGCGCTGGGCAACGCCTTCATCAGTGCGCTCCGGTCCAAGGTCAACAAGAACATCGGCGTCTATGCCGTCAATTACCCCGCCGACACCGAGGTCGCTCAGGGCGCCAACGACATGAGCCGCCACGTGCAGGACATGATCACCAACTGCCCGAACACCAGGCTGGTGCTCGGCGGCTACTCGCTGGGCGCGGCGGTGACAGACGTTGTGCTCGCCGCCCCCATCGGCGCGTTCGGCTTCGACAGCCCCCTGCCCTCGGGCGCCGACCAGCACATCGCCGCCGTGGCGTTGTTCGGCAACGGCAGCCAGTGGGTGGGCCCGATCACCAACTTCAGCCCGGTCTACAACGACCGGACCATCGAGTTGTGCCACGGCGCCGACCCCATCTGTAACCCGGCCGACCCGAACACCTGGAAAGCCAACTGGCCCCAGCACCTGGCCGGTGCGTACATCGACGCCGGGATGGCCAACCAGGCCGCCGACTTCGTCGCCGGCAAGCTCTGACCCCTCAGGCGGGGCTCCGCGCCGGCGTCCCCGCAGAGAACCGGGCCAGGAAAACAATTGTTGCCCATCGCTTTTCGCGACCGACTCGCTTTGTAGCGCGAAAGGCGACGGTTGCAATGCGAAAGGTCAGGAGGGTGGGGCCCGCGAGGGACCCGATGGTCGGCGTGCCGGACGCGCAGAGTTATCGGATCGTTTTTGCGGGGCGATTAGCTCGGCCGGGCGAGTAAGACCGCTTGCCACCTTTGGCGCAATTTGCGCCCGGAAATTCTCAGGCCGAAGTGTTTGTGCTCGAGTACAGCTTGAAGTCGCGGACGAGCGGGACCACCTCGCCGCCGGATACCGCGGCGCGCTGACGGGCGTGGAAAGCGGGGTGGCGGCGCATCGCCTCGCTGCGCTCGCGCTCGTGTCGCTGGGCCGCAGTCCATCGCGGATGGGACTGAAGGAAAATAACCGTCGCTCCCGTTGTATTAGCCACGATCGTTAACTCCTCTCAGCGCAACCCGCAAAAGCTCTACGACTTGTGGTTATCGGCTTGTGATCCAGAATGCCCGGACGATCCTGAGACCAAACCACCCACAAAGTTGAGAATTGGCCGTGAATTTTGATTAATCCATCAGCCGCTTCACGCCGACGTCCGCGCTGGCCCGCCTGCGATCCGAAACGTTAGCGGCAGCCACCGACAACAATTCCGGCTTCTGCCCCCGGGCCGGCGGCTGCTATGGTCCCTTGCGTATGCCCAAGATGGATCGCCGCCGCATGATGTTGACGACCGGGATCGGCGTGCTGGCAGCGGCGCTGCCTGCGCCGGAGGCCCGGGCCCGCCCCTCGGGACGGGGCCTGCCGGCGGATCGCCCACCCGCTCCCGAAGCGCCCAGCGGCCAAACCGGCACCTACATTTTCCAGGACGAATTCGACGGTCCCGCCGGCTCGGCGCCCGACGCCTCGAAGTGGACCGTGGCCAAGGCCCGCGAGACGATCAAGGACCCGACGTACTGGGAGCAGCCCGATCGCATCGGGCAGTACCGCGACGATCGCCGCAACGTCTTCCTCGACGGCAACTCCAACCTGGTGCTCCGGGCGGCGAAGGACGGACCCACCTACTACAGCGGCAAGGTTCAAAGCCTCTGGCGGGGCGGGGTCGGCCACACCTGGGAGGCCCGCATCAAGCTGAACTGCCTGACCGCCGGCGCCTGGCCGGCTTATTGGCTGGGCAACGACGACCAGGGCGAGATCGACGTCATGGAGTGGTACGGCAACGGCAGCTGGCCCTCCGCCACCACCGTCCACGCCAAAGCCAACGGCGGAGAGTGGAAGACCCACAACATCGCGATGGACAGCGGCTGGCACACCTGGCGAACCCAGTGGGACGAGGCGGGCATCCGGTTCTGGAAGGACTATGCCGACGGCGCGCAGCCCTACTTCGACGTGCCGGCCAGCTCTCTGCCGGATTGGCCGTTCAACGCGCCCGGCTACACGGTCTATCCGGTGTTCAACCTCGCGGTGGCGGGTTCCGGTGGCGGCGACCCAGGGCCAGGGTCCTATCCCGCTGACATGCTCGTGGACTGGATGCGCGTCTGGTAGCTCACGGGGTGAGCAGCACCGTCGCGCTCCAGGGCCTGCTACCGGGATGACGCGGATCCGGCTGGGGCAACCAAGCGAGCGGCCGCATGAAAATCGGTAACCGACGGAACCGGTTCGCGGCGACAAAGAGCGACTGCGCCTGTGCGACGCGCCAGCCGAGGTCCTCGAAGAACGCCAACCCGTTCTCCGGTGCGAACTTGAACGGTGCGTTTTGGCGCATGCCGGCCATCTTCTCGTTCATCATCTTCTTCAAGCCGGGGCCGCCGAAATCAAGCATCCACCAGGCCACCTCGGGCCGCTTGAGCGCCGCGGAGAGCGCGACGACGTCGCTGGTATCCAGATACATCAACAATCCCTCGGTCAGCACCAGCGCTTTGGTCGCGCCACGCAGGGCGTCGTCAAGGAAGGCAGCGCGGGCCTGCGGTTCGGCCAGGTCGACGGCAACCCGGGTCAGCCGGCAGTGCGGTGTCTGGTCGGCGAGCGACTGCGTTTTCTCCTCGAGCAGCCTGGGCAGGTCCGCCTCCACCCACGTCAACTCCGGCGGAACCCGCAACCGGTACGGCCGGGTATCCAGGCCCGCGGCCAGGTTCAGCACGCGGTCGCAGCCGTCGGCGATCGCTTGGGCGATGGTGTCGTCGATGATCTTCGTGCGCGCGACCAGCCACCATCCGTTGCGGCTCGACCTCGGGACGTCGGCGACGATCTCACGGCCGTGTTCGCCGGCGAGGCGCTCGGCGAGTGGGTCGTTGAACAGCGCGTCGCGGCGGGCCGATTCGGTCGCCCGGTGCAGCGCGGTCCAGCGGGCCGTGTCCGAGACGTGGGTGATCGTGTGCCTGGGGGTGGACATACCTGCGTTATAGCAGCAGCCGCGCCGGCCTATTGACCGGCCTTGCCCCCCGCGAACCACGCTTCCGCCACCGTCCGGGTTTGGGGCGGCGGCAGGGCGGCCTCCCCCGTGCCGAGCTGACCGACCTTGACGGTCCACGTCGCCGACGAGCGGTCGATGCAGCTTCCGGCGCCCTGGCTGGGCAGCCACAGCACCGAAAGGTTGGCATGTGGGTCACCGCACCAGTAGGCGCCCTCGTAGCCGTCGGCGCGCCAACCCCAGGCCCCGCCGTTTCGGAGCCGGCAACGGGTGCCATCGTCGAGCGTCAGCGCAAACGGGTCCGGGGTGGCGGGCGCGGTCACGGGCGGAAGCGGACGGTCATACGTCACGCGATGCATGCTCTTGTCCCAGGGATTATCTACGCACAGCAGCGATCCGGCCGTCGACGGCCAGCAGGTGCCGGCGCCCGCCGCGCTCGGCGAGCAGGAGTAGACGTTGTCGGCCACGGCGGACGGCGACGCCGTGCTGCAGTCGCTGGCCTCGCCGACATTGCCCGGTCCGGACGCGACCCGGTAACCGTTGATCGGCTGGCCATCGGGGCCGACGGCCACGACGGTGATCTGCTGGGTGGGCGGCGGGTCGGCGGCGGCCGTCGCGGGCAGCGAGAGGACCGCGATCGGCAGCGCGACGACGGGGACGACGACGATTCGCGACATCACGTTCACCGCGCAAAACCTTTCGTTCGGCGGGCTCTTGTTGAAGGGTACGGTGCGCATATGACCGATCGAAACCGTCGTTTCCTGCTCCGCGAACGCCCCACGGGCCGCATCGGCCCCAACACTTTCGAATTGACCGAAGAGGCGATCCCCGAGCTCAACGACGGGGAGGCGCTGGTGCGCGTCGGCTGGATCTCGCTCGACCCGACGAACCGGATGTGGATCAACGACACCCCGACCTACCTGCCCCCGGTCGGGCTCGGCGAGGTCATGCGCGCCGCCGGGATCGGCGAGGTGGTCGCGTCCAAGAGCCCCTCCTACGCGGTCGGGCAGCAGGTGCAAGGGCTCCTCGGCTGGCAGGAGTACGCGGTGCTCACGGACACGGCGATGGTGAACCCGGTGGAGGTGGCACCCGGCATCTCGCCGAGCGCCTACCTGGGGGCGCTCGGGATGACCGGGCTCACCGCGTGGATCGGGATCCGCGACATCGGCAAGCCCCGACCCGGCGAGACCGTCGTCGTCTCGGCGGCGGCCGGCGCGGTGGGCTCGGTCGCCGGGCAACTGGCCAAGGCGGCGGGCGCCCGTGTCGTCGGGATCGCCGGTGGTCCCGAGAAGTGTGCGCTGCTCACCGATCAGCTGGGCTTCGACGCGGCGGTCGACCACCGCGCCGACGATTGGGCCGCCCAACTGGCCGCGGCGACACCCAACGGCATCGATGTCGACTTCGAGAATGTCGGGGGCGACCTGATGGACGCCATCTTCGCGCGCCTCAACATCGGCGCCCGTGTCGCGCTCTGCGGCCTGATCTCCGGCTACAACGCCGAAGACCCCCCGCCCGGTCCGCGCGCGTTCGGGAACCTGCTTATCCAGCGGGCCACCGTCCAGGGCTTCATCGTCCTCGACCACTTCGGGCGCGCGGCCGAAGCGATCGGCGAGATCGCCGGCCTGATCGAAGCGGGAAAGCTCACGCCGCTCGAGACCGTCGTCGAGGGGTTCGAGCAGCTGCCGACGGCGATCAACATGCTGTTCGACGGCAAGAACGTCGGCAAGCTGGTGGTCAAGATCGGCTGATTTCAGCCGAATTCCAGGAGGGCGTAGACCCCGCGGTAGGGCTTCGCGGGCGGGAACCGCCAGAGCGCGGGGTACAGCGTCCCGAAGAACACCCCCCGCCCCGCGGGCATCGGTACGTCGTGCACGGCGCGGATTCCGGGCGTCGTGCGCGCCAGCTGCGCAAGTTGACGCACCGACAGGCTGAACGGCATCGGTGGCACCCGGTAGCACTTGGAGGAGCGCAGCCCCTTTCGTGCGACCTTCTTGACCACCGTTGGCGGTAGGTCGAAGAACATCTGGCCGCCGGGGAAGCTCTTGGCGCACTGGGAAATGAGCCCCAGCGCCGCGTCGGGCTGCAGGTACATCAACAGGCCTTCGGCGGTGATGAACACGCCGTCGCGGGCGTCGACCTCGTCGATCCAGGTGTAGTCGAGGGCGGATTGGGCGAGATAGGTCATTCGCGGCGGATGCGGCAGCAGCCGCTGACGAAGTTCGACGACCGGGGGCAAATCCACCGAGACCCAACTGAATTGCGGGTCGGGCAGCGCGCGGTCCAAGCGCCAGAAGGACGTCTGGAAGCCCTCCGCGAGCGCGACGACGGTGGCCCGGGGGTGGGCGGTGAGGTAGTCGATCGCGCATCGGTCAACGGCCAGCGAGCGCAGCGCCATCTCCTGGCCGCGGCGGCCGAACTTCTCGAAGTCGAAGTCGATGGAATCGACGAGCTTGACTGCCATCGGATCGTCGATGATCGCGTCGGGGCGCGCCGCCTGGTGTGCTCTTCCGTAGAGCGTCAGCAGGGCCGTCTCGGAAACACCGGTGAGCAGCCGCGCGTCCACCTTCTTGTGGTCATCTCCCATCACGCGAAGCCGTAATCGCTGGGCAATGCGCCGGCCAGCAGCCCGGCTACCACGGCGCCGAGGCCGCGTCGATGGGGATTGCGATCTCGTTACGGCGCCGCATCGGCACCGTCCAGGGCGGGTCGTAGAACCAGGCTTCCCCGTCTCCGGTGGGCTCAATCCCCTTGTCTTGCAATATCTTCAGGAGTTCCGCGGTGCGGGAGGCGACTGCCTTGGGGCTCCGGTCGCCGGTGAATCGCAGCACCGCCACGGTCGCGGGCGGCACCGTGACGAGCCGGACCTGATCGTCGTCGGGCGCGGGCAGCGTCTCCATCGTCCACTTCGCGGGCATGAAAAAGCGGATCGCCCAGCCGGCCTCGTCGCCGGCGGACTGGACGACGGGCGCGGTCATCGCGATCTGCCGGCCGCCCGGGCTCGACTGCTGGCTGACGGGCGCGGTCATCGAGATCGATGAATTGTCCCGATTGCCGCCGAATATGTAGCCCGCCAGCCGCCGGAACCCGACGTCGCGAGCGCGGTTCTCGTCGGCGTCGACGATCGTCTCGGCGGCAATCCGCGGACCGTAGCGCCGTATCTCGACGGTGTCGGTGATCCGTTTATGTGTGTACGCCGGCTCCTCGAGGCCGACCCGCACACCACCGACCGCCAGCAGCGATTCGGCCACCTGCGCGGCGATCTTGATCGGGTTCATCATCTGGTCGATCTCCTTTTAGCGTCGCGACGGCACCACGTCCGATGCCGGTAGCGCAGGGGCCGGCGCGTGCCCTGATCGCATCGACCCACCTACGCCATGGTGCCGCACGGCGGGTCCGCCCGAGCGCGACGCCGACCCGCCCTCGTCTTTCACCACGAGATGGGCGTGCGCCCGTGCCTCCGTCGTGCGGACAACGTTGGGATCGGTAGCCCGCGCCGCGATTTGTACTTGACGCAACGACGACGCCACTCCGGCGCCGCCTCACGAAAGGAAGTCAGAAATGAAGATCGTCCCGGCCAGCATCGAAGACCAGATCAATCGGGTCGACCGGCAGCGCAGCCTCTACATCGGACTCAGCGCCGGCGCGGTCGCGCTATGGAGCGCGTACCGGCTCATCTGGGCCCTATACATCGGCATGACGTTCGGCTGGCTCTTCGGGTCGATGGTCTTCCAACTGGTGCTGTGGGGCGTGATCGGCACGGTCTCGGCGGTGGCGGCCTTCGGGTTCCTGACCCGCTACTCCAAGGGATCATGACCGCGGCCGTGAGCTGAGGAAAGCCCCGAATCCTGATGCGGTTCGGGGCTTTCCCGCGTCGAGGCGAAGTCGGTATCCGGCGGCTAGCGCAGTTGTTGGATACGGATCAAGTTGCCGGCGGGGTCGCGCACCGCGCAGTCACGGAGTCCGTACGGTTGGTCTGTCGGCTCCTGGACGATGTCGACGTCGTCGGCCTGCAACCGTTCGAAGGTGCGGTCGAGGTCTTTGGTGGCCAACAGCAACGTGGCGTAGCTGCCCTTGGCCATCATCTCGGCGATCGTGCGTCGTTCGTCTTCGGTGATGCCCGGGTTGGCGGCCGGTGGGTTCAGGACGATCGAAGTGTCGGGCTGGTTCGGGGGGCCCACGGTGATCCAGCGCATCTTGCCCTTGCCGACGTCGAGGCGGACCTCGAAGCCGAGCGTGTCGCGATAGAACGCGAGCGAGGATTCCGGGTCGTCGTGCGGCAGGAAGCTCGAGTGAATCGTGATGTCCATGGGGTCAGGCTAGGTGCGGCCCAGTGACCGGTGCTTCTCGATTCCTGACCGGTCTGGCCACGCACGGCGGCATTCCGGCCAGCGCGTCCACCGCCCGGCGTCGGTAGGTGCTCGGCGGCACGCCGACCAACTCGGTGAAGCGCGTGCTGAAGGTGCCCAGCGAGGAGCAACCGACGGCGAAGCACACCTCGGTGACGCTCAGGTCGCCGCGCCGCAGTAGCGCCATCGCGCGCTCGATGCGACGGGTCATCAGATAGGAGTACGGCGACTCGCCGTAAGCCCGGCGGAATTCGCGGCTCAGGTGGCCGGCGGACATGTGCACCTCGCGGGCGAGCGCCTCCACGTCGAGCGGGCGCGCGTACTCCCTGTCGATCCGGTCACGGACGCGCCTGAGCAGCGCGAGCGTCCGCAGCCGCGCGTGGTCGGATCCTGGGCGCACCTGTCCGCCCCTAAGCGCCGACCAACTCCGGATGGAACTTGGCGGCCATGCGGCGCAGCCCGTCCCGCCAGTCGACCGTCGTGCCCCCGATGAGTTCGTGCATCCGGTCACTGGTGGTGGGATTGCCGCGCAGCGCCTGCGCGCTCACCTCGAATACCGGCTCCTTGCCGACCAGTGAGCCCAGGTGGCCACACCACTGTTGAATGCTGACCGTCTGGTCGCCACACCAGTTGACCGTCGTGGCCGGGACCGACGCCACCTCGAGCAACTTCGGGATGGTCGCGATGATGTCGTCCTCGTGAATAGGGTTGTACTGCGCCGATTCACCAGGGGGGACCGGGATCGGGATGCCCGCCAGCATCATCTCCATGTGGTAGAACGGCCACCCGCCGTTGTCGCCATAGGGAACGTTGAGCCGGGCGATGGTGGTGGGCAACCCAAGAACCCGCGCCGTAGACCGGGCGACGACCTCCCCGGCGATCTTGGAGATGGAATAGGTGGGAAACAGGCACTTGTGGTTGTCGCCCAGGGCGGAGCTTTCGCTTCGGGGAAGGTCGTCCGGCGGGTCGTAGACGGCGGCGGAGGAACAGTGCAGGAAGGCCTTCGCGCCGCGGCAGTGCGCCATCAGCAGCCCGACCGATTCCGCGTTGGCCGCGAGATCCTTGTCCCAGTTCCCGCTCTTGGCCACCGCGAGGTTCAGGACGTACTCGAAATCGCTTGGCAGAGCTGTGAAGTCGCCGGCGGCCAAGTTGACCGTCTGGCAGTGAACGCCCGCTTTCTCCAGGCCTTCGCGTGCGGCCGGGTCGGTGAAGCGGGCGATGCCCCACACCTCGTTGTCGACCGCCAGCGCCCGCGCAATGGGGGTTGCGATTTGTCCGGTCGGGCCGGTGATCAGGATCTTCGAACCGCGCATGCGCTGATAGTAGGCGACGTTGGGACAACGCCCGGGCTTTCAGGGTTCATCGGGATGGGGGCCATCGCCGGGCCGATGAAAAGTGTGGGCAGCACCCCGCCGGCGCCGTTAGACTTGTTGCATCGCCCGGCTCAGCTGGTCCTTTGACGTACCGGCGCTCAACGCCCGCACAGGAGCAGTACGCACATGGAATCGATGTCCCATGACCCGGCCGCCGGTGCCATCGGGTTGCACGTCGTCGACATCGCCACCCGCGGTTTGACTTCCGGCGCGACGGCGTCGGCACCGGTGACCGCGCTGGTCCCCGCCGGGGCCGACGAGGTTTCGGCGCTGGCGGCCGCGGCGTTCGCCGCGGAGGGCGCCGCGATGCTGACGTTGAACACCGCGGCTCAGGAGGAGGTCGCCCGCACCGGCGTGGCCCTGACCGACATCGCCCGGATGTACACCCAGGTCGACGTCGAGGCGGCCGGTGCGTTGGACGTCAGCGGAGCCCGCATCGCCGGCCAGACCTTCGTCGGCCCGACCGGCGGCGGAATGCTGGGCGCAGAGGCGCCGGTCGCCGGCGGCCCGGTCCCCCGCACGCCGCCGCTGGCCAGCCCGGTCGCCGGAGTGCCGGTTGCCAACCCGTCACCGACGGTGCCGACCACCCCGCCGGTGACGCCGAGCCCGGTGGCGGCGATGCCCGGCGCGACCAACGCCGCGTCGACTTTGCTGGGCGCGGGCGCGGCCCCGCTGAGTTCGCTCGGCTCGGTGGCTCAGGGCGCGTCGGCCGGTAGCACCGCCGGACCGGGTCTGGCCTCGTCGCAGACCGGCGCCGAGGACGACGGCCGGCGCGACGAGCCGGGCGAACGCCTGGTGTAGGCGGGACCGTCAGCGGGTCACAACCCCGGCTGGTCCTCGATGATGCCGAGCCAGATCTGCGCGACGTCGATGGCGACCTTCTCGCTGATGAAGGCGTGCTGCGTGCCGGTGTAGATGTCGCGGAAGGCCCGCTCGAGCCGGCTGCCCTCCCGGATCGAACTGGTGCCCGCGACCAGGTGCGCCCACTCGGCGCAGCCGCGGGCCGTGTCGGTCGCGAAGACCGCCGCCACCCGCATGTCCGCGCGCAGGGTGGGCGTCAGGTCCTCCCCCGCCGCGACCGCGGCCTCGGCGGTGGTGAACGCGTCGAGCACCAGCAGACGCGCGGCGCGCCAGGCCGCGCGATGGTGCGCCAGCCCTTTCTGGAAGGTCGGGCGGCTGGCCAACGACGCCATGTCGCTCATCCGGAACTTCGTCGCCGCCAGTTCCTGAACGTCGTCCAGCATGCTCTTGGCGACGCCGAGCGCCCAGGACGCGTGACCGGCTGCGGTGACCGGCATCAGCCCCATCCGGGTGGCCGGCGAAGCCCCCCGGTACGGCTGACGCACGAAGAGCTCGAAGGTGCGGCTCGCCGGGACGAACACCTCTTGGGCGCTGTAGTCGTATGAGCCAGTCCCCTTGAGTCCCTGCACGAACCAGCCGTCGTTGAAGCTGATCTGATCCCGGGGAATCACCGCGACCCGCATCTCGGGGAAGCCCTCACTGATCCAGCGCATTTCGCCGTCGTCCATCGGGAGGAACCCGGCGGCGACGTACTGGGAGTGCCCGATGCCCGAGCCGAAATTCCACGACCCGCTCACCAGGTAGCCGCCGTCGACGGCGGCCCCTTGCCCGTTGGGAAAGAACTGGCCGCCCATCGTGACACGGTTGTCGTGTGCGGTGAACACCTCGGCGAAGCCCTCGTCGGGCAGGTATGCCGCCGCGGCGAACGAGGATGGCAGATTGGCGATGCCCACCCAACCGAAAGAGCCATCCTGCCAAGCCATTTCGATCCACGTCTCGATCATTTCGGTGAACGAGGGCTCGACCCCGCCGGCCTCGGCCGGGTTGAACGCGGACATCAGCCCGGTCGCCCACATCTCGCCGACGATCGCCGGGGTCAGCGTGCGCGCCCGTTCGGATTCGGCGGCCTCGGCGAGCACCAGCTCGCGCATGCCGCGGGCCAGTGAGACGACCCGGTCATCGGTGTCGGCTATCGAGGTCATTCACCTGTCCCATCGTCGCGACGGCATCACCTGGTGACCGTACCAACCGCTCAGAGTCGAAAAGAATGAAATTCGCGGGTGAGCGCGAGCGCGCGCGATCGGTCGCCCTAGCGTAGGGAGCGTGCGGTGGATCGTGGACGGGATGAACGTGATCGGGAGCCGCCCGGACGGTTGGTGGAAGGACCGCGCCCGCGCCATGGCCGCGTTGGTCGACAGACTCGACCGCTGGGCCGCCGCCCAGGGAGACGACGTGACGGTCGTGTTCGAGCGGCCGCCCTCGACGGCCATCCCCGCATCCGTGGTCGAGATCGCCTACGCGCCCAGGGCGGCCGCCAACTCGGCCGACGACGAAATCGTCCGTCGCCTCCGCGCCGACCCCCGTCCGCGCGACGTACGCGTGGTGACGTCGGACAAGGGGCTGAGCGAACGCGTGCTGAGCCTGGGTGCGTCCGTGCACCCCGCCGCCGGCTTCCGTGACCTCATCGATCCGAGGGGAACATGAACACGACGACCAATCGGGTCTGCGGGTTGGCGCGGATCGACATCCCGATCATCCAGGCGCCGATGACGTACATCGCGGGCGCCCGGCTGGCCGCGGCGGTGTCCAACGCCGGGGCGCTGGGCATCATCGAGACCACCTCCGAGCAGGGCCGAGCCGATCTGCGGCGCGTGCGCGACCTCACCGACCGGCCGGTGGGCGCGAACATCGCGCTGATCATGAACCGCGACCCGACCACCGTGGATCTGCTGGTGGACAACGACATTCGCTTCGTCACCACGTCCGCGGGCGATCCGCGACTGTTCACCGGCCGGCTCCACGAAGCCGGCATCACCGTCTTCCATGTGGTGGGCACCCTCGCGGCAGCGCGCAAGGCCGTCGACGCCGGAGTGGACGGGCTGGTGGTCGAGGGTGTCGAGGGCGGCGGGTTCAAGAACCGATTCGGCGCGTCGACGATGGTGCTGCTGCCTTTGGTCGCGGCGCACGTCGACGTGCCGATCGTGGCCGCGGGCGGGATCTGCGACGCACGTTCGATGGCCGCCGCGTTCGTTCTGGGCGCCGAAGGCGTGCAGATGGGCACCCGGCTGCTCGCCTCGGCGGATTCCCCGGTGCACACCAACCTCAAGCGGGCGGTCGTCGCGGCCGACGAGACGGCCACCGTGCTACTACCCCTCGACGGCAAACGCATGATGCGCGTCATCCGGACGGCGGCCGCCGAGAGGCTCGACGCCGCAACGTCTTCCGGCGAGGGCGCCGCGGCGCTGCAGCGGGTGCAGCGGCTCTACTTCGACGGCGACATGGACGCCAGTGTCGCCAACACCGGTCAGGTCGCCGGACGGATTTCGGACCTCCCCCCGGCCGCCGACATCATCGAGCGGATGTGGGTGGGGTGTCGCGAAGTGCTGGCGGACGCCGCGGGCCGGCTGGGGCAGCCGGGGCCTAGCTCGGGCGGCTCCTGACGTCGAAGACGACTTGTTCGCCCTCGACTTTGGTGATGCGCATGTGCGCGGTGTAGGGCTTGCCCTCCGGGCCGGTGAAGTGGCAGTCGAACTCCTGGCCGACCTTGGCTTCGACGCCCGACGGACAGTTCACGTCGGCCGGGTGGAATCCGGTTTGGCTCGAGACGACGTCGACGACGGATTTTGCCGCGCCGTCGGGTTTGACCGTCGTTTTCGTGCCGCACCCGGTGAGCTGCAGGCTCACCACGCCCACCAGCACCCCAGCGATAACACCGAACTTGCCGCCATTCACCGCCGGTACTCCTTTGCCGCCGAGCGT
>NZ_LZJB01000246.1:0-53940 GCF_001666895.1 Mycobacterium sp. E3298 | reverse complement strand
TGGGTCGGTTCGCACGAAGGTCAGCAACACGTCGGCGTCGTGGGCGCCAGAAGTCCACACCTTCTGCCCGTTGACGACGAAGTGGTCGCCGTCAAGCACCGCGCGCGTTTTCAGCGACGCGAGGTCCGAGCCCGCCCCCGGTTCGCTCATTCCCAGCGACGCGGTGATCTCGGCCCGCAATATCGGCGCCGCCCACCTGTGCTGCTGTTCGGGCGTGCCGAAGGTCAACAGCGAGGCCGCGATGATGCCCACGCCCTGCGGGTTGAAGCTTTGATAGATGCGTCGCCGCCCGAGTTCCTCCAAGTACACGTATTGCTGCAGCAGCGTGGCGTTGCGTCCGCCGAACTCGGGCGGATTTCCGGGGAGCAGCCACCCGCTGTCGAACAGCAGCCGCTGCCAGCGGCGGGCCCAGTCCGGCACGTGCGAGCTGGAGCGTGGCCGTTCGAACGCCTCGGCGTCGGAGGGCAGATGCGCGTCCAGGAAGGCGATGAATTCGGAGCGGAACGCCTCCACGTCCGAGTCAAAGGTGAGCTGCACGCGACTCCCCGCAACGGTCGTGAGCACTCCCCCGCGTCGGTAGATCACGATTTCCGCCGACGGCGCGGTTCGCTCTTATGATTACGCTTCCATACACACGTCTAAGAGAATAGTATTCTCGTGACGAGAAAGTTACAATCTCCGACACATGATCCGTGAGGGGGTCGAGCGCAGCGATGTCACGGCGTTCTCCGGTAGAGTCCAATCATGTTCTCCCCTCGCGGCAATCAGCTGAGCCGGCCGTGACCAGTCCGAGCGAAGAGCCGGCCTGGAAGCAGCGCGCCGTCGAGAGGTCGATCAAGACGGCCAAACTGCGTGCCGCGCAACGCGTTCAGCGCTTCCTGGACGCGGCGCAGGCGATCATCATCGAAAAGGGCTCCACGGACTTTACCGTGCAGGAGGTCGTCGACCGGTCCCGCCAGTCGTTGCGCAGCTTCTACCTGCAGTTCGATGGCAAGCATGAACTGCTGCTGGCGCTGTTCGAAGACGCCTTGAGTCGGTCCGCCGACCAGATTCGCGCCGCCACCGAGAGCCAGGCCGATCCCCTGGAACGACTCAAGGTCGCCGTCCAACTCCTCTACGAGGCCTCTCGCCCGGATCCGACGGCCAAGCGGCCGCTGTTCACCGATTTTGCTCCGCGGTTGCTGGTCACACATCCGGCCGAGGTGAAGGTGGCCCATGCCCCCCTGCTGGCTTTGCTGACCGAGCTGATGGAAGCGGCCTACGACGCCGGAGAGCTGCGGGCGGGCGTGAACGCGAAGCGCATGGCCGCTATGACCATGCAAACGGTCATGTTCATCGCGCAATCCAGCGGGGGCTCCGACGACGCGACCATCCACCCCATCACCAGCGAAGAGGTATGGGATTTCTGCTCGCGCGGCTTCGTCGGCTAGCAGCGGCCCCGCCTTCCCGCGAGAACTGATCAAATACCGCACCTCATTTGCTTCGAGAATCGGATTCTCTAATATTTAGAACCACAAATAGCCAAAACGGATTCGGCGTTGACACCTATGACCGGTGGTGACAGAGTGCAAAAGGCGGCGAGACCCGCGAGCCCGGGGGACGCGGTCCCGGTTGCTCTGCGCCGAGGCGTGCGATCAATAGTCAGGAGTTGAGATAGCCATGACCGGACGTGTTGAGGGCAAGGTCGCTTTCGTCACTGGAGCGGCACGCGGTCAGGGCCGCAGCCACGCGGTGCGGTTGGCGCAAGAGGGTGCCGACATCATCGCCATCGACATCTGTAAGCCCATCCGCGAGGGCGTGACGGACACCGCGATCCCGGCCTCGACGCCCGAGGACCTCGCAGAGACGGCGGACCTGGTCAAGGGACACAACCGCAGGATTTTCACCGCCGAAGTCGACGTCCGTGACTTCGGCGCGCTGAAAGCAGCGGTGGACAGCGGTGTGGAACAACTCGGCCGGCTGGACATCATCGTGGCCAACGCCGGAATCGGTAACGGTGGCGACACTTTGGACAAGACCAGCGAAGAAGACTGGACCGAGATGATCGACATCAACTTGGCCGGCGTGTGGAAGACCGTGAAAGCCGGTGTGCCGCATCTATTGTCGGGCGGCAGAGGTGGTTCGATCATCCTGACCAGCTCGGTCGGCGGGCTGAAGGCCTACCCTCATACCGGCCACTACGTCGCCGCCAAGCACGGTGTCGTCGGGTTGATGCGTGCCTTCGGAGTCGAGTTGGGGCAACACATGATTCGGGTCAACTCGGTGCACCCGACCCACGTCAAGACGCCGATGTTGCACAACGATGGCACCTTCAAGATGTTCCGCCCGGACCTGGAGAACCCCGGTCCCGACGACATGGCGCCGATCTGCCAGATGTTCCACATCCTGCCGATTCCGTGGGTGGAGCCGGTCGACGTCAGCAATGCGGTGCTGTTCTTCGCCTCCGACGAATCCCGGTACATCACCGGCGTGACCCTGCCCATCGATGCGGGTAGCTGCTTGAAATAGAGTTCCGTCCCATGGACGGGTTTGAAGGTCGCGGAACGGTCGTCACCGGCGGGGCGAGTGGTATCGGCTTGGCCACCGCCACCGAATTCGCCCGCCGGGGCGCCCGCGTGGTGCTCTCCGATGTCGATAAACCAGGCCTGGAGCAGGCGGTAAACCACCTGCGCGCCCAGGGATTCGACGCGCACGGCGTGGTGTGCGACGTCCGGCATCTCCATGAGATGGTTCACCTCGCGAAAGAATCTTTCCGACTGCTCGGCCGCGTCGACGTCGTCTTCAGCAACGCCGGCATCGTGGTTGCCGGTCCGATCGCGCAGATGACCCACGACGACTGGCGATGGGTCATCGACATCGACCTGTGGGGCAACATCCACGCCGTCGAGGCGTTCTTGCCGAGGCTGCTCGAACAGGGCACGGGCGGACACATCGCCTTCACCGCATCCTTCGCCGGCCTGGTTCCCAACGCCGGCCTCGGGGCGTACGGCGTCGCCAAATACGGGGTGGTCGGCCTGGCCGAGACGCTCGCCCGCGAAGTAAAAGACAGTGGCATCGGCGTATCGGTGCTCTGCCCGATGGTCGTGGAGACGAAGCTGGTCTCCAACTCCGAACGGATCCGCGGCGCGGATTACGGGCTGTCGTCTTCGCCGAAGGCCGCGGACGGGACGTTACCAACTCAGGACGAGGGCGTCGGCGTTGAAGACGTCGCCCGACTGACGGCCGACGCGATCCTGGCCAACCGCCTGTATGTGCTGCCGCACGAGGCCGCCCGCGCGTCGGTCCGCCGCAGGTTCGAGCGCATCGACCGCACCTTCGAAGACCAAGCCGCCGAAGGGTGGAACCACTAACCGGACGGACCGAGCCGGTAATTCCCCGTCTGCGGGTCGTGGTACCAGCCGCTCGCCGCGTGGGTGCCGCCGTCGACGTGCAGGGTCTGCCCGGTCAGGTAGGCCGACATGTCGGAGGCCAGGAACACTGCGACACTGGCGATCTCGTCGACATGGCCGGCACGCCCCAGCGGCACGACGTGGCCGATTCCGGCCAGGGCCGCCTCGCCGCCCAGCTGTGCCAGCCCCTCGGTGAGCGTGATGTCGGGCGCGATCGCATTGACCCGGATGCCGTGTGGCGCCAGTTCCAGCGCCGCGGTCTGGGTGTAGTTGATGACCCCCGCCTTGGCCGCCGCGTAGGCCGCGTAGCCCGGCGCGGCGCGCACCCCCTCGATTGACGTCACCGAGATGATGCTGCCGCCCTGGCCCGCGGACACCAGCTGTCTCGCGACGCGCTGGGTGCACAGCAGCACGTGGCGCAGGTTGGCCCGGTACAGCGCATCCCAGCCGTTCTCACTCGTTTCCAGCAGCGGTGCGGAAAACACCCCTCCGGCGTTGTTCACCAGGATGGAAGGGACGCCGAGCTCGGCGTTCGTGCGCCGCAGCGCGTCGTCGACCTGGGCGCTGTCCCGTACGTCAATCGAGATGCCAAGGGCACCAATGGATTCCGCGGAGTCAGCGCAGGTCTGCGGGTCACGTTCCCAGATCGCGACCGACGCGCCGAACGCGGTAAGCCCGGCCGCGACGCCACGGCCGATGCCCGCTCCCCCGCCGGTGACCACCGCCACGCGGCCGGTGAGCATGATGTCCGAGGGATCGATCGCCATCGCCGTGTCACATCGCCGGTTCGTGGCCGATGACGCCGTCGGCCTCCAACTGGGCGATCTCCGCGTCGCTCAATCCGAGTTCGGCCAGCAATTCGTGGTTGTGCTGCCCGAGCAGCGGCGCGTGCTGGGTGTGGAACGTCGAGGGCCCACCGGACGACCTGATCGGCACGGTGCTGAGCCTAGCCGGACCGTTGACCGGGTGGTCGACTTCCTCGAAGAACCCGCGGAATGTCAGCTGATCGAGTTCGGTCTGACGGTGCGGTTGCATGACCTTGGCCACCGGAACGCCGGCGTCCCACAGGGTTGCGACGATCTCGTCACCGCCGCGGCGCCCGCACCACGCCGACAACCGCGCGTCGATGTCGGTGTGCCGCTCCTTGCGCCCGCTTGCGGTGGCCAGCTTGGGATCCGTTGCCCAGGCGGGCGACCCGATCGCCGCGCCCAGGGCCTCCCACTGCTCGTCGGTGTTCACCGCGATCGCTACCCAGCTGTCGGCCCGGCCGAACTCATCGATATCGGCGCTGCGGTAGAGGTTTTGCGGTGCCGCCCTGGGCCCCCGGTTGCCGTCGCGTGCCAGCAGCGCCCCGTAGGCGGAGTATTCAATGAGCTGCTCGGCGGCGATGCTGAGCGCGGCGTCGACCATCGCCGCTTCGACGAACACGCCCCGGCCGGTGCGCCGCCTGTGCGAGAGCGCCAGCAGCACCGCATTCGCGGCGTGCATGCCCGCATTGGGGTCACCGATCGAGTAGGGATCGTAGGGCGTGCGGTCGGCGTATCCCGTCAGCCACGTCAGTCCGGACGCCGCCTCGATGACATAGGCGAAGGCCGGGTTGTCGCGCCACGGCCCGTCCAGGCCGAACCCCGGCATCCGCACCAGCACCGCGTCGGGCTTGATGGCCTGCACGGCAGCGAAATCCAGCCCGATCTGCTCGAGGACGCGGGGCGTGAAATTCTCGACGACCACGTCGCAGGTCGCGATGAACCGGCGCAGTAGCTCCCGCCCGCGGGGGGTCTGCAGGTCCAGCGTCAAGTCTTTCTTGTTGGTGTTGAGCGCCGCGAAAATCGGCGACCGCTCCCACCACTGGGTTTCGGTGACGGGAACGCCGGCGATCAGCCGGGTCCCGTCGGGGCGGCGGACGGACTCGACGTGGATGACGTCGGCGCCCAGCATCGCCAGGAAATGCGTGCAGCATGGGCCGGCCCAGAACGTCGTCAAGTCGAGCACGCGAACCCCGTTCAGGGGCAGCGGGTTTGCCGGCCGGCTCGGCCCGGGGCGGAGGGTCAGGTTTGCGGTCCGATAATGCGCCGTATGCTCCCCCAGCCGCGGCGCCGGTTGGGGCCGGCACAGCAGTGGGGGATGCAGTCGATAAGGATGGCCCGGTTGGACAAACCGGTCGTCGGGGCTGCGCACGAACGAGCCGCGTTCGACGAAGTGGTCAAGGGATGCGACGTTGGCGCCGTTGGCAACCGGAGCGTTGGGTATCCGGAACGCCGTCGCGAGTTCTCGGATCTCCTCCACGGTGTGGTCTTCGAACCACGCGTAGATCTCGTCGGCGTTGAGGTTGGCCCGCTCGGTGATCGTCAGTTCGAGGTGTTCGTCGATCCATTCCGGACGGCCGATCATCGCGCACAGGTCGAACCACTGTTGCGCGGTCCCGCAGCCGACGTCGACGAGTCCGTCCTTGGCGCGGGCGACGCCCGGAACGGTAAGGCGCCGCGTGTCGCGCCACGGCCGCCCGAGCATCTCGAAATAGGTGACGGGATAATAGGTCAGCGACAAGATCTGGGTTTCCAGCATCGACAGGTCCAGGAGTTCGCCGGCGCCGCCGCAGGTTCGGCCGTAGCGCGATGCCAGCATCGCCGCGCTCGCGTGGACGCCGGCCATGTACTCGCCGACCTGTCCGCCGACGAACACCGGCGCCCGGCCCGGTTCGCCACGGCCGAGGCCGATGATGCCGCCCGACCATGCCTGCAGCGTGAATTCGGTGGCCGCACGGTCACGCCACGGCCCCTGGAGGCCGAAGGGCGTGATCGACATGACGGTGAGATGCGGGTAGCGGCGGTGCATTGCCGTAGGCGAAAAATCGTCGTGTTCGGCGACTTTCGAGCCGCCCGACCACACCACCGCATCGGCGGCCGAGAGCAGCCTGTCGACCAGCTCGACGTCGTCTTCGATGCCCGGATCCGCGACGACGCTGTGCTTTGCTCCGGCCAGAAAGCTGAACAGCGCGCCGTCACCGCCGGGTGGTATGCGGGTGCCGGAGGCGGACCATGAACGCAGTGGATCGCCCTTCGGCGGCTCGACTTTGACGACGTCGGCCCCGCCGTCGGCGAGCAACTTGGTGCAGTAGGCGCCCGCTATCCCGGTGGACAGGTCGACCACGGCATAGCCGGCCAACGGTGGTTCGGGGGTCGGTTCCGCCACTACCGCTTCCGCTTTCGGTCGGTGTCTTTCTTGGCGCCCTTGCGCCCCTTCTTGCTCGGCCGCCATTCCGGTGGCAACTTACCGTCGTTGTCTCTCACCGCCCCGCCCAGCCCGGCGATCGTGGGCGCATTCAGCTGATCCGGCCGATCGAACGTGATGGGGCGATGCGGGTCTCGCCATCCTTGTGGTACCTGACGATCTCCTCGGCGGAGGGTTCCGAGTTGCCGGACATGACTATTCGTGCCACGACGGGCTGCAAGTCAGCACCTCGGGTCCGTCGGCGGAGATGAGTACCGCCTCCCGCCCGAAGACGGCACCGGTTCCCTGCTCCCACACGTAGCCAGTCACGGCCAACACCATGCCGGCCTCGAGCCGTTCCCCCGCGGCGGTCGCCGGCAGGCGATTGGAGATGACGGGTGGGTCAAAGCCCATGCCCAGCCCGCGGGCGACCGGCATCGGCGGCGCGGCCTCCCCCGCGGCCTCGTAGGCGGACAACAACTCACCTGCTCCGGTTCCGGGTTGGCATGCGGCTAGCAGCCTGTCCCACAGGCTGTTCCAGCGCCGATACAGCGCCGCCGCACCGCGGGCCGCGCCGGCCGGCCAGGTGCGTCCAACCTCGCCGACGTAGCCACCGGCCAGCACACCGGCCGAGAACGCCACCAGGTCGCCATCTTTCACCCGGCCGTCGCTGGTGGCTAGCCGCCACGGGTGGTCTGGCGAGGTCACCCATGCGACATCCTGGTTCGACGGCGTGCTCACCCCGCCGGCCGCGACGGCCTCCAGCAGGACGCCGGCGAGCGCCTGTTCGGTTACCCCGGGCCGCAATTCGGACACGGCAGCGGCCAAGCCCGACTCGGCGACCGCGATTGCCTCGCGCAACGGGACCAGTTCCTCGGCCGTCTTGATGCGCCGGGCGGCGCGCATCGCCAGTTCGCCGTCCACGAGTTCCGCGTTGGGGAACGCCGTCGGCAACAACTGCGCGAACACAGGTGAGATCGCGTCGGTTCCGACGCGCCGGGCGGCGGCGGCCCCGTCGATGCGCTGCAGCGCCGACACGGTGTTCATCGGGTTCCACGTGATCCCGTAGAGGTTTTCGTGCGGGATGTCGTCGGGGACGCCCTCATCCCAGGTGCTGAGCAGATGGATCGCGCCGGTGTCGCGCACCAGCACACACGTCGGGCCGAACGGCCGGGTGCCGGCGACCCACAACTGCGGCGCGCCGGTGACGTATCGGACGTTGGCTTGGCGGCCGAGAACCAGGACGTCGAGGTCGTGCGCCGCCATCTGATCCAGCACACGCCGGCGGCGACCCGAGCGCAGCGCACGGTCGTCGGGGCAAACTTCAACTGACATGGGAGCCATAAGGGTCATAGGGGTAGTCGGTCAAGCGGATCCAGCCCTCCTCGGTGATTACCAAGACCTCTTCGCTGCGGTAACCGCCGGTGCCGTCCTCCCACACGACCGGCTCCAAGACCAGCACCATGCCGGGCCGCAGGACGAAGCTCTCGTCGAAGTCGGCGCCGAGATCGGTTCCGATCATGGGCATTTCGGCGGCGTTCACACCGATCCCGTGGCCCAGGTAGAAGTGCGGCAGCCACGGCTTGCTCCCGCCATTGGCTTCGATGGCGGCCCGGCCCAGATCGGCCGCCGTGACGCCGGCTTTGGCGACACCGAGAACGGCGGTCATGATCTCGAACCACCGGTCGAACTGCGCCCGCTGGCGTGGCGACGGGTCCCTGCCGACGATCCACGTGCGGCCGAAATCCGAGCAGTAGCCCCGGTAGGTGATGCTGACGTCGGTCCACAGCACGTCGCCCTCGGCGAGCACCCGCTCGGTGGTCAGCAGCGGCAACGCCAGGTCGCCGTGCGTGGTCCATACGCCGTCGGCCTTGCTCGGCGGCATCACCTGCCAGATCGGTTCGAGCATGCTGGCGGTGGCACCCAACTCGAAGGCCCGCCGCAAAAAGCTCGCCGACAACTCGATCTGGCGAATCCCCGGAGCCAGTCGCTTGTGCACCTCCACCATCGCCTCGTCGGTGATGCGGATGGCGGTGCGCATGCACGACAACTCGTCCGGCGTCTTCACCGACTTGGCGGCGCTCACGACGGCCGCGGCATCGACGGGCGGACCGCCGGGAAACAGCGACTTCGCGGCGCGCGACATGGCGCCGGTGCACTCGTCGACCGCGATCACCGCCTGGGCCGGGATCAAGCCGGCCAGCAGGCGCGCGAATTCTTGGACGCCCTCGTCGAATTCGAGATAGACCGGGCCGTGCACATGATCGGTGGGCAGGTCCGACTCCTGCGACGCGCCCTCACGGAACGGCAGGAACAGGTGCGGCCACTCGTCCCCGGCGAGCACGACGGCGACCGGCCGCTCCACATAGGACAGCCCGGCGTCGCCGAGCGGCCAACTCGTCCCGGTGGCATAGACCACCGCGCTGTTGCCCAGCAGGATCAGCGCGTCGACGCCGCGTTCGGCCATCGCCGAGCGGAGCCGGTCCCCTGTTTCGCGGCGCATGCGGCCCAGGTCTGGCGTCTCGGGGATCACCAGGCTGCTGGTGCCCGCGCCCGCTTGCGCGAACGTCGTCATCGGGTCTCCTACAGGCCCAGAAATGTGGTGACGTTGCCGCTCACGATCTTCGCGGCGTCGGCGGGGCCGACCGCGTCCACGACGGCGGCCAGCGACTTCTCGGAATACCCGTAGGTGCTTTCGTTGTGCGGGTAGTCGCTGGACCACATCACCTTGTCCACACCGATCTTGTCGATCAGCTGCAGGCCGAGCGGGTCGACCATGAACGACGCGCTCATATGGTTGTCCCAGTAGTACCGCACGTCGTGCTGCAACGGGCGGTTGAACATGTGCTGGTAGGAGGCGACCAGGTGCTCGGCGTCCTGCAACGCCCACGGAACCCAGGCGATGCCGCCCTCGAACCAGCCGATCCGCAGGCCGGGATGATCGTCGAGGATGCCGCCAAAGATGTACTTGGCGAACGTCTCCCGGAAGCCGTCGATGTTGATCATCATCCCGACCACGACGCTGTTGAACTCGGTCGGGCTCTTCGGCGGCGTCTCCCCGATGTGGTGGGTGACCGGAAGGCCGGCGGCTTCGATCTCATCCCACACCGGGCTCATCGACGTGCTGGAGTAGTCGATCGGGTTGCCGTCGTCATCCTTGCCCGGGTTCAGTGGCATCAAAAAAGTCTTGAGCCCCAATGACTTCAGCTCGTCCAGCGTCCGTCGGGTTCCTAGGGGGTCCCACCAGTTGATCAGGCCGGCGCCGTAGAAGTGGCCATCCGAGCGTTCCTGGAGCTCGGCGATGTACTCGTTGTAGATGCGGAAGGCCAGTTCGCGAAGTTTCTTGTCCGGGTAATGGAACAGCGCCAGGATCGCGTTGGGGAACGCCAGTTCCTTTTCGACGCCGTCGTCGTGCAGCTCCTGGATGCGCGCCTCGATGTTGGTGCTTGCCGCGCCCGGAAGGTCGTCGTATTGCATCAGCACCGCACTGAAGTCACCCGGCAGGAACGACTGACCCTTGCGGCCGACTTGGTAGGCGCCGTCCTCGTACCAGATCCGCGGCGCTTTGTCCTTGAGGTCGTCGGGAAAGCGTTGGTAGAAAATGTCATCCGCCAGCGAGATGTGGTTGTCCGCGGAGAACACCACGGTTCCCGGCGGCAGGCCGACGTCCGCGCCCGAGGCGTGGCCGCGGCGATCCTTGGGGGCGCCGAAGCCGCCGGGCGGATAGAGCGAAACGGTGCTTGTTTGAGTCGTCATCGTTGACCCTCCATTCGGATCGGCGTTGTGAGCGTAGCGACCCGGGGACTACCAGGTCACCGGAAGTTCATAGACGCCGTAGGCGAGTCGGTCGTCTTTGAGGGGCACGTCCTCGACCGGGACGGCCAGTTCGAGCGTCGGGATGCGGCGGAGCAGGGTGCGGTACACGATTTGCAGCTCGGCGCGGGCGAGCTGCTGTCCCACGCACTGATGCCGGCCGTAGCCGAAAGCGACGTTGCGGTCGGCCCCCGAGCGGTGCAGGTACAACCGGTCGGGCTCGGGGAATGCGTGCGGATCCCAGTTGGCCGGGGCCAGGTCGATGATGATCCCTTCGCCGGCGCGGATCGTCTCGCCGGCGATGTGGATGTCTTCGAGCGCGACGCGACGCTGACCGTTCTGAATGATGCTGAGGTAGCGCAACAATTCCTCGACCGCGCTGGCAACGACCTTGGGGTCCTCGGCGTCGCGCAACACCACCAACTGGTCCGGGTTCATCAGCAGCGCGAGCACCCCGAGGCCGATCATGTTCGAGGTGGTCTCGTGCCCGGCGATCAGCAACCCGGTACCCAGCTGCGCCGCCTCTTTCACGCTCAGCTCGCCGGCCTTCACCCGCTCGGCGAGATCGGACACCGCATCCTCGCCCGGATCCTCCATCTTGGCCTCGACGAGCTGCGCGAGATACCTGTTCAGGCTCATGGCGCCCTTGACGGTGTCTTCGCCCGTCGCGTACCGCGCGAGCCCGACATTCGCGTGGTGCTGGAACATGTCGGCGTCCTCGTACGGGACCCCGAGCAACTGGCTGATCACCAACGACGGAACCGGCAACGCCAGCGCGGTGATCACGTCGGCGGGCCGCGGGCCGGCCAGCATCGCATCGATGTGATCGTCGGTGATCTGCTGGATGGCCGGGCGCAGACCCTCAACGCGCTTGAACGTGAAGGGTTTCGACAGCATGCGCCGAAACCGGGTGTGCTCTTCCCCGTCGGCGGTGAAGACCGAACGCGGCCGCTTGTGCACCGTGGACAACATGCCCGCGTTCCAGTGCGGAAAACCGGCCAGCCGGTCGTCGACGCTGACCCGGGAATCCGAGAACAGCTCCCGCACCTGCTCGTACCCGGTGATGAGCCACGGTGTGCTGCCGTCCCAGATCCGGACCCGGGACAGCGGTCGCATCTTGGCCAGCGCCATCACACCAGGCGGCGGCGCGAACGGGCAGCCCACCTGCCTCGGCATCGGATAATCCGGGATCCCGGATGCCGCCTCGGCCGCGGAAGTGTTGGTCAGCGTTTCCGACATGTCATTCCTCGATGTGGATGGCGAGCGCGGGGCAGGCCGCGGCTGCCCGCCGGGCGCCGTCGGCCTGTTCGGGCGATGGACTGGGGTTGAGCAGAACCACGACGCCGTCATCGTCGCGCTGGTCGAACACCTCGGGCGCGTTCAACACGCAGTTCCCCGATGACGCGCAGACGTCTTGGTCGACAGCCACTTTCATCCGCAGACCTTTCACTCGTACGGCGTGACGGGCGCAAGCCACAAGCCCACGATGGCGTCGATGAGGCCCGATGCCGCGGCCCGCCAGGACCGCTGGGACGGTGAAGCACCCGCGGCCAGCGCTCGTTCCCGATCGGCGCACGTGTGCATCAACAGGTTGCGGGCCATGATGTTTCGTTCGAAGTGCACTTCGGCCGGCAGGTCGGGCAGGCAGCGGTTGATGCCGTCGACGACCTGGACCAGCGACGGTGAGCTCAGCGCGCCCTTGACGATGATGTTGTAGTACGCGGGATCGGTCATCGCCTGCGCCGCGAACCGCGCATACCAAGTGGGATTGCCGAGCTCCTCCAGGTGATCGGTCAGCGGGCGCACCAGGCAGGCGACCCAATCCCTCATCCCCGGGGATTTCTTCGAGTCGAGCAACTCGGCCACCATCTGCTCGCGCAACTGCTCGACCGGCCGGCGGTGCTTGTGTTCGATCGCCCGGACCAGATCGGCCTTGGTGCCGAAGTGGTAGCCCACCGCGGCGTTATTGCCCTGGCCGGCGGCCTCGCTCACCTGACGGTTCGACACCGCGAACATGCCGTGCTCGGCGTACAACCGCTCGGCCGCGACCAAGATCGCTTCCTGCGTGGAACTGGCCCGCTCGGTTCGCACGGTCCGGCCGATGGTGGTCACCCGGACAGTCAACCGCGGCCGCGCGATTAAGTCAAGCGATTGATTTAATTCGCCATTCGCCATTCGCCGTTCGCCGTGCGACGGCGTCGCTTCGGTGCCACATGGCGGACAGCGGGTGACAAAGGTCCCTCGCCCGGGTCGGCCCCACTGGGTCACGATGGCTTCTTGCGCGGCGGCGACGTGGCGGTGTCAGGACGGTGAACCATTGCGGGGGTAGGCATGTTGTCAGCCAGCCGGGTAGCGGCGATCGAGGAATCCGCGTGGTTCCAATCGAAGTGGTCGCCGTACCTGTTGGCCGACGCCGACTTGCGCATCCGCGCAGTGAATTCCGCCTGCGAACGCGTGTCGGGGCATCCGCGCGAAGAGCTGCTGGGCCACCAGCTGTTCGACGTCTTTCCGGACAACCCGGCTGATCCCGAAGCGGACGGGGTGGCCAACGTCTCCGCGTCGCTGGAGTGGGTCTTCCGCCGTGGGGTTCGGCACTGGATGGGGGTCCAGCGCTACGACCTTCCCGACCGGCGGAACCCGGGCGCGTTCGTCTACCGGGTCTGGACACCGATGAACGACCCGATCAAGGACGGCAAGAAGACCGTCGCCGTCCTGCAGCACGCCCAGGACGTCACCCGCGTCGTACCCCCGACGCCGGAGGAGCGCGCGTATCCGAAACTTTTCGAGTTGAGGCGCGCGGCCGAGGTGCTCGGGCGCCAATTTCCCGATCTCCCCAGCGAAGCGGTGCTCGGCGTGCTGACGCACTCGCACAGCGTGATCACGGAAAGCGCTGGCGCCGAGGACCTTGAGCGCGCGCAGGCACTCGCGAAGCTACGGCTGGAAACCCACGCCGGACATCCAGCGCAAGAGCCCTGACGCGGCGCCCTCACTCGCCCTTGCGGGGGCGGATCACCTTGCCGGCGGACGTCCCCCCGTCTACCGGCAGCACCGTACCGGTGACATAGCGCGACCGGTCGGTGGCGAAGTACAACGCCGCCTCGGCGACGTCCTCGGGCGTGCCCTCCCGCTTCAGTGGCCGGTCGTCGCGCATCCCCTGCCGAATTTTCGCCTCGAACCGCGCCAGCTCATCCGGATCCACGTCGACCGCCGACGACGCCAGGATAGGGGTGGGGATGCTGCCGGGGGCAATCGCGTTGACCCGAATCTCATGGCGCGCCAACTCGATTGCCGCCGACTTGGTGAACTGGACGACCGCGGCCTTCGAAGCACGGTAGATCATCACCCCGCCGCCCGCCTGGATTCCGCCGATCGACGTCAGGTTGATGATCGATCCGCCGCCGTTTTCGGCCATGTGGCGAGCGGCATCCCGGGTGCCGGCCATCACCCCCAGGACGTTGACCCCCATCACCCGGTGGAAGTCGGCGAGATCGTCGTCGAGCAGCCGGCGCAGGGGGCTGGAAATCCCGGCGTTGTTCACCATCACGTGCAGGCCGCCGAATCTCTCGACGGTGGTGGCGACCAAAGCCCCGACCTGTTCGGGATCGGAGACGTCCGTGCGCCGGAACAACGCCCCGGCGCCCAACGTGGCGGACAGCTCCTCGCCCCGGTCCGCCTCGACGTCGGCGATGACCACCCGCGACCCCTCGGCAACGAACCGTTCCGCTATCCCGCGACCGATTCCCGACGCGCCGCCGGTAACGATGGCAACCTTGCCAGCCAGTTCGTTGACCACCCGACGAGTTAATCCGCGTCGACCAGGTTAAGTCAAGCAGTTGATTTAAGCGGTCGGAGGGAGAGGGTACGGCCCGAGGGTTCCCCTTGTCCCGCGCACCGGCCATGCTGAGGGGACCAGTTCATCGGGAAACTCGGGAGGGCTCGACATGAAGGTATTGGTCATCGGGGGCAGCGGACTCATCGGGTCGCAGGTCATCGCCAATCTGACGGAGTTGGGGCACGAGGCGGTGTCAGCCTCGCCGCGGTCGGGGGTCGACTCCGTGACCGGCGAAGGTCTCGCCGAGGCCGTGGCGGGCGTGCACACGGTGGTAGACGTGTCGAATTCGCCGTCGTGGGCCGACGACGATGTGCTGAACTTCTTCACCGCCTCCACCCGCAACCTGCTGGAGGCGGAGCGGGCCGCCGGCGTGCAGCACCATGTAGCCCTCTCGATCGTGGGCGCCGATCGCACCCAGGAGAGCGGCTACATGCGGGCCAAGGTCGCCCAGGAGAAGCTGATCAAGGAATCGGGACAGCCGTACTCGATCGTGCGGGCGACGCAGTTCTTCGAATTCGTCAGCGGCATCGCCGATTCGGCGACCGACGGCGACACTGTTCGCCTGCCGCATGCGGCGTTCCAGCCCATCGCCGCCAAGGACGTCGCCGCGGCCGTAAGCCGCGCAGCGGCCGGTGAACCGACCAATGGGGTCACCAACATCGCGGGTCCCGAAAAGCTGGGCATGGACGACTTCGCCCGCGCCAGCCTGGCCGCGGACGGCGATGCACGCCAGGTCGTGACCGATCCGACGGCGCGCTACTACGGCGCCGAACTCGATGACCACAGCATCGTTCCCATCGACGGGGAAGACCCGACGATCTACTCCACCCGCTACAGCGACTGGAAGGCCAGTCAAACTCCCAGCGGTGCGCGCTAGCCGGCCGCGGAAAGCCACCGGGGGGTGAGACCGATGCCACGAGTCGCATTGATCACCGGAGCAAGCCGGGGAATCGGGGCGGCGACCGCGCGGGTCCTGGCCGAGGCGGGCATGCGGGTGGTGGTCAACCACCGCGCGAGCGCGCCGGAAGCGGAGGAGGTGGTGGCCGGCATCACCGCGGCCGGCGGCGAAGCCATCGCGATTCAAGCCGATGTCACCGTGCCCGGCGACGTGTCGGCGATGGTCGACGAAATCGCGCAGCGCTGGGGCGGGGCCGACGTGCTGGTCCACAATGCGCTGATCCCGTTCGTCGTCACCTCGTTCGCCGACCTGACCTGGGAACAACTGGGTGGCAAGGTGAACACCGAGCTGCACGCCGCATACCTGTTGACCAAATCTGTTGTACCGCACATGATTTCCCGCGAATATGGCCGGTTGATCTATCTGAGCACCGGACTTTCGCGTCGTCCGCGCGAAGGGATGATCGCGCTGGGCACGGCGAAGGCGGCGCTGGACCAGTTCGTCCGATACGTCGCACTCGAGCTGGCGCCGCACGGGATCACCGCGAATCTCGTCGCGCCCGCCACCGTAGGCGGCACGACGGTGACCGGGCAGCTCTCCTCCGAGCGGGTGCGTCAGCTCGGAGAGGCCGCGCCGATGGGTAGGCTCGTCACCCCCGAGGAGGTCGCCCACACGATCGCGTTCTTGGCCAGTGCGGACTCGGGTTTCACCACCGGGCACTATCTGCCGGTCAACGGCGGCCTGGCGATGGACTGAACACCGTGCACACCATCGATTTGGCCTACGTCGGGCGCGGCATTCACGAAGAACTGGTCGCGTATGTGGCCGATCAGGAGGGTTACTTCCACGATGAGGGGGTGCACGTGGCGGTGCGGGACGGAATAGGCTGGGACACAGAGCGTCTGCGCTCCTGCGCGACGATCGGCCTCGGACGTGCCGTGTTGTCGCGACTGACGCACGGCATCGAATGGACGGTCCTGAGCGTCAACACGCACCGTCCGCTGTTCTGGTTCCTGGGCGGCGCCGGGGTGAGATCCATGGCGGATCTTCGCGGGCGCCGGCTTGCGGTGCACGCACCGCACACCGCGCCGGGCTGCTTCGCCCGAATCGTGCTGCGTCGGCACGGCCTTGATCCCGATCACGACCTCGAGTGTGTGGTGCGCGCGCCCGGTGACTACCAGATGGATTTGAGGAAGCTGCGGGATAAGTCGATCGACGCCGCGTATGTCGGGAGCACTCTTGATCCCGAGCAGGTCGCCGAGGAGGAAGGCTTCCACGCGCTGGCCTGGGTGGGAGATCACTTCCAGATTCCCACCGTCGGAGTCGCTGTGGATCCGACCCGGCTTCCGATCGACAGCCCGGCTGTCCAAGCGGTGGTGCGGGCCAACCGACGTGCCCTGAAGACCATGGCGGAACGGCCCGATTTGGCGATCGGCCACATGGCGTCATTCTTGAACCGGCTGACGGTCGCCGAACTGCAACGCCACTACGAGCGCTACATCGGTCCGTACTTCACCGCCGACGGCCGGGTGGACCTCGATACCGCCCAGCGCGCGCTCGACGCGGTCGCCGCCGAACTCGGCGTCACGCCGCTGCCGGCCCAGCGGATCTACCAGCCTGCCGTCTAGCCGGGCACTGAAAAACGAGGTCGGTTCATGTTCGCTTCGGCCGCGCGGCGCTGCTCGCCGCCCACGATCGGTGCTGCCCGTTGCGCTCCGCGGGCCGCCCGGACGCGGTATAAGACAGGGGGACGAGTCGAGCAAACGAGGAGCGATCGATGCGTGTGCAACCCGCAAGTGGTGCCCCCTTCGAGCAAACGCTCCTCACCAGGCGAGGATTCATCGCCGCCGGCATCGCCGGGGGGTTCGCGCTGACGGCGTGCAGTCAATCCAAGCCCGCGCTGTCGGGCGACGCCCAGATGGCAGCCGCCATTGACGCCGCCGAGGCCGCCCGGCCGCACAGCGGCCGCACCGTCACCGCCAGCCTGACCGCTCAATCGGTCCAGATCGACCTCGGCGGTCCCGTTGTCCGCACGCTGGCCTACGGGAACTCGATCCCCGGAGCGCCGATTCGGGCGCGAATCGGCGACGAGCTGGTGGTGAACGTGTCGAACCGGCTCGACCACCCGACGTCGGTGCACTGGCACGGCATCGCGCTGCGCAACGACATGGACGGCGCCGCGCCCGCCAGCCCGAACATCCCGGCCGGCCAGGACTTCACCTACCGCTTCTCCGTCCCGAATGCGGGCACCTACTGGGCCCATCCGCATACCGGCGGCCTGGACGCCGACACGGGTCTCTACCTGCCGGTCATCGTCGACGACCCGACGGAGGGCAATTACGATGCCGAATGGATTGTGGTACTTGATGACTGGACCGACGGCATCGGAAAGTCGCCTCAGCAGCTCTACACCGAACTGACCAGCCCGAACAAGCCCGCCCCGCCAAGCGCGCCCCCGACGACGACCACCACTTCCACCACGAGTGAGACGCCCACGACGACGTCGACGAGTGAGACCTCGGCAACGTCGACCAGCCCGACCAGCTCGACAAGCCCGCCGCCCCCGACGGCCGCGACCTCTGGCGGCAGCGTGGGCAGAAGCGATCTGCTCGGCGGCGACGCCGGCGACATCGCTTACCCCTACTACCTGATCAACGGCCGAATCCCCGCCGCTCCCATGAGCTTCAGCGCCAAGCCGGGGCAGCGCATCCGGATCCGCTTCATCAACACCGGCTCCGACACCACGTTCCGCGTCGCGCTGGCCGGTCATTCGATGACGGTCACCCACACCGACGGTTACCCCGTGGTCCCCACCCAGGTCGACGCGCTGCTGATCGGGATGGCCGAGCGCTACGACGTCATCGTGACCGCCGCCGACGGCGTATTCCCCTTGGTCGCACTCGCGGAGGGAAAGAACGCTCTGGCCCGCGCGCTGCTGTCCACCGGCGCGGGCAGCCCGCCCGACCCCGGATTCCAACCGCCGGAGCTCAATCGACGGGTGGGCACGGTCGAGATGTTCACGGCCACAACGCCGGTGAACCTGGGCCGGCCGCAGCCGGGCCTGAACCTCCCGGTGGTGTTGGGCGGCAACATGGTCCAGTACAACTGGACTATCAATGGAAAGCCCTACAGCGACACCGAACCGTTGCACGTCCGGCAGGGTGAACGCCCCACGATCACGTTCGACAACACCACGATGATGTATCACCCGATTCACCTGCACGGCCACACGTTCCAACTGATCAAGGCCGACGGAAGCCCCGGACCCCGCAAGGACACCCTGATGGTGCTGCCCAACCAGAAACTGCTCGCCGTGCTGGTGGCCGACAATCCGGGTTTGTGGATGTTGCACTGCCACAACACCTATCACCAAGAGGCAGGCATGCAGACCCGGCTGGACTACGTGTTCTAAACGTTCGCGGCGAGGAAATCGAGCAGCAGACCGTTCACCGCTGCCGACTGCTCGATCTGTGGGCAGTGGCCGGCCCTGTCGACCACGACGGAGCGGGCACCGTCGATCTGCTTGGCGATCTCGGCGGACCAGCCGGCCGGCAGCAGCTTGTCCTCTCCCCCTTCGACGACCAACGTCGGCACGCTGATGCGCTGGTAGACCCGCGCGCTCGACGGGGTGGGGGGACGTGACGAGCCCGGGCGGCGAAAACGCGCCGCCGCCACCGCCTCCCACGCACCCGGCGCGGTACTCGACTCGTAGCGGCGTCCCACGTATTGCTCGTCGTCCGGATAGCCGGGGTCGTGGAACAGGGCTTCGACGATGCGCCGCATGGCCGGGAGCGTCGCGTCGTACTCCTGCAGCGCCGCAAAGTGTTTGTTCTGCTGGATGTCTCCGCCCCCGCAGATGATCGCCAGGCTGCGGACCGGTAGCAGCGACGTGTCCGCCGTGGCGTCGGTGAGCAGGTTGATGGCGCCCATCGAGTTGCCGACGAAGTGCGCCGAGTCGACGCCGAGCAGTTCACAGAACCTCGCCACGTGCCGGATCCGCATCCCGCGCCCGTCGACGAAATCGATGACCTTCGCCGAGGCCCCGAAGCCCAGCTGGTCCGGTGCGAGCACCCGGTATCGGCCGGCCAGCGCCGCGATGTTGCGTTCCCAGCCCAGCTCGGCGCTCGCACCGAATTCACCCCCGTGCAGCAGCACCACCGGCTCGCCGTCGCCCGCCTCAAGGTAGCCGGTCGTCAGGCCGTCCACCAGCATGCTCTTGCGCGCGAAGGCCATCACTTGATCGCGATCGGGTTGACCGGAGAGCCGACCGCCCCGACCACCCGCAGGGGCGGCGCGACGAGCTGGAACTCGTACACGCCGTCGGCGGCGCAGTCCTCGGCGAGCGCGGTGAGGTCCCAGTATTCGCCGAAGATCATCCCCATGTCGCGCAGGCAGAGCAGGTGCAGGGGGAAGGTGATTCCGTCGATGCCGGACACCAGGTCTTCAACCTGAAGGTTGTCGGCGGCGACGGCCGCGATCTCGTGATCGTGCAGCCAGTGGGCGCACCGCCAGTCGAGCCCGGAGTAGCCTTCCGTCTTGTTTCCGGTCATGAGAAACCTTGTCCACCAGCCGGTCCGGATGAGCACGATGTCGCCCCGGCCGATGGTCACGCCCTGGGCGCGAACCACGTCGTCGAGTTCCTCCGGCGAGATCGGATTCCCGGCTTCGAGGAAGACCTCCGCCCCGCGGTGGCGAACCAGGTCCAGCAGCACGCCGCGGGAGGTGATGCCCTTGACGTCGACCTTGTCGATACCGCAGTGGTAGGCGCCCATGCTGGTCACCGAATCCGCCGCGAAACCGTTGTAGAGGTGGTCGTCGTAGTAGACGTGGGACAGCGCATCCCACTGGCTCGCCGCCTGCAACGGCATGATGATGATGTCGTCGTTGAACCGGAACGGGTTGTCGGCCGTCATGTAGCCACTCAGCTGGTGGGCCAACGGGTTACGCGGCCAGTTCGGCCCATACTTGGCCAGCGTGTGCACGTCGCCGCCGTCGACGGTCATGATGTGGACCGGGTTGTGCCGGAACTCGAACGCGCCCTGCGGACCCGAGGCGCCGAAGTCCACGCCGAGCGGGAACACCTTGCCGTGCCGCACCAGACTCGCGGCCTGGGCTACCTTGTCCGCGGTGATGAAGTTGAGGGTGCCTAGCTCGTCGTCGTCGCCCCACCGTCCCCAGTTGGAGACGTCGCGCGCGGCCCGACGGAAGTCGGTCAAGTCGGTCACCGGGCTCCTTCCTGCCTTGGTAAGAGGTCACGCGCAATCGCGGCGCCCACGTTTCCGCCGTCGACCCAGATGACCTGGCCCGTGATGTAGCTGGCTGCACCACTATTCAAGAAGAGCAATACCGCGGCCTGCTCTTCGGGGTCGGAGACCCGGCCCAACGGCTTGGGGATGTCGTCGAGGAATCCCTGCCCGTACGCCGTCCGGAGCTGGTCGAGGATCGGGGTCTCGGTGACCCCGGGGCCGGTGCAGTTGATGCGAATGCCCCTGGCACCCAGCGGTGTAGCGCTTCGCATGGTGTAGAAGATGATCGCCTCTTTGGACAGTTGGTAGCCGTTGCCGAGGCCCTCGGGATTGGCGTGGCACCACTCGATGCCCTCCCGCATCGTCGCGGTGTTCAGCAGGGGCGCGACCAGCGCCACGTGTTCGCGATAGGCGGCCGCCGCGAGCGAGGACACGCTCACGATCGACGATCCCGCGACCATCTTGGGAACCAGCGCCTCGGTGAAATGGCGCAGGCCCAGGAAGTTCACCGTGGCAACGAGGGCGGGGTCGCCGATCCCGGACGAGACGCCGGCGACGTTGAAAAGCGCGTCGACCGGCCCGCCGATCGAGGCGACGGCGTCATCGATCGAACCCTGGACAGCCAGGTCCACCTCACGAAAGTCGTTGAGCTGCACGTCCGGTCGCAGCCTGTCCAGCCCGACGACGTCGGCACCGAGTTCGGTGAGTTGGCGAACCAGCTGCCCCCCGATGCCCGAGGCGCACCCGGTCACCACCGCACGGCGGCCGTCGTAGCGCCAGAGCTCGTCGATCGATCCCAAGGCCGTCTCCTGTTTCAGCGACCTCCCGGAGTCACTTGTTCTGCTGTTGTTCCTTCAACCGCTGGGCCGCCTGCACCCGGCCCTCGTTGATCTCCGCCATCGCTTCGGGGATTTCGCTGGCGGTGAACTTACCGCCCCGGCCGGTGGGCAGCCCACCGAATGAGTACTTCTCGTCGAACTGCGGCGCGCTGGATTGCGGCCGCCGCGCCTCCACCTTCTCGATGACGGGCTCCAACCGCTTGGCCTTCTCGATTACCGCCTTGGCGTCGCGCTCGATGAATTCGGGCAGCACGTCGGAGCCCATCAACTCGATGGATTCCATCGTGCCCTCGTGGCTGCGCGGGTTGAGCAGCAGGATGATCTCGTCGACACCGCTTTCCTCGTAGCCGCGCAGGAATTCACGCACGGTGGCGGGCGATCCGATCGCGCCACGCCCGGGGCCATAGGCCAGCGTCGGATCCTTCTCGACCTCTTCCAGGTACCGCTTCCATACCCCGGTCCGCCCGGGGGTGTGAACGCCCGTCATGTAGTAGTGCATGATGCCGAACGAGAAGAAGCCGCCGCCCTGTCCCAGCCGTTGCAGCGCCTGCTCGTCGGTCTTGGCGACCATCATCGACAGGTCGCCCCCGATGGCCAGGATGTTCGGATTGATGCGCGGCGTGACGGGCACGCCGTTCTCTTCGAACTCCTTGTAGTACCCGTTCACCCGCTCGGTCAGCGGGCCGGGACCGGTGTAGGCGAAACTCAAGGCGCCGATTGCCTTTTGGGCTGCCATTTGCACGCTCGCCGGCCGCGTGCAGGCCACCCAGACCGGCGGGTGGGGCTTTTGCAGCGGCTTGGGAACGACGTTGCGCGCCGGCATCTGGACGTGCTCGCCGTCGAAGCCGGAGAACGGCTCCTCGATCATGCAGCGGATCGAGACCTCGAGGGCCTCTTCCCACTGGGCCCGCTTGTCGGCGGGATCGATGTTGAACCCGCCGAGTTCGCCCACGGAGGACGATTCCCCGGTGCCGAACTCGACTCGGCCGTTGGAGAGCAGGTCGAGGGTGGCGATGCGTTCGGCGACCCGGGCAGGGTGATTGACCACCGGCGGCAGGTGCATGATGCCGAATCCGAGCCGGATGCTCTTGGTCCGCTGGCTGGCCGCGGCCAGGAAGATCTCCGGCGCCGTCGAGTGGCAGTACTCCTCGAGGAAGTGGTGCTCGGTGAGCCAGACGGTGGAGAAGCCGGCCTTGTCGGCCGCCTCGACCTCGTCGAGGCACTCCTGCATCATGACGTGTTCGTCGTCGGGTGCCCAGGGCCGTGGCAGGGCGAACTCGTAGAACAGCGAGACCTTCATTTGTTACCTCCTATGAGAATTAAGGGTTTTGGCGGCATGTGCGGCAATGTGATTCGCTGCGACGAAGCCGAACGTCATGGCGGGGCCGATGGTCGCCCCCGCGCCGGCGTAGCTACGGCCCATCACCGGCGCGGAGGTGTTACCCACCGCGTACAGTCCCGGCACCACCGAGGCGTCGTCCCGCAGCACCCGCGCGTATTCGTCGGTGCTCAGGCCCCCGGACGTCCCGAGGTCACCGAGGACGATCCGGAACGCGTAATACGGCGGGTCGCCCAGCGGATGGAGGTTGGGATTGGGCAGTGTGGGATCGCCATAGTAGTTGTCGTAGACGCTGTCGCCGCGGTGGAAATCGTCGTCGTGACCATTGCGGGCGAGTTCGTTGAAACGGCGGGCGGTTTGGGAAAGATGGTCGACAGGCACGCCGATGCGGTCCGCCATCTCGTCCCAGCTCATCGCGGCCTTGACCACGCCCGATTCCAGCCACGCCGCGGGGACCTTGCGGCCGGTGGGCACCGGTGCACCCGGGATCTTGGGTATCGGGAGGTGGCCTCCGATGACGTAGCGATTCCACGACCTGTGGTCGGTGATCAGCCAACAGGGGATGTGGGTGACCCCGGTCCTTTGTCCGTCGATCATGGCGTGGCCGAAGTCCATGTAGGGCGCCGCCTCGTTGACGAAGCGCTTGCCGTCGCCGTTGACGATGAACTGCGCCGGCATCATGCGCTCGTTGAGCATGAACTGCATCCGGCCGTCCGGCCATTGGATGGCGGGAAACCACCACGCCTCGTCGAGCAACTCGACTGCGGCACCCAGCTTCTGGGCCGCGCGGATGCCGTCGCCCATGGCGGCGGGGTTGCCGAAGCTCCAGTCCTGATCCACCACGGGTAGCAGTTCCTTGCGCCAGGCCAGGTCATGGTCGAAGCCACCGGAGGCCAGGATGACGCCGAGACGCGCGCCGATGCGCCGCGCTTCGCCGTCCCTTTCCACCACCACACCGGTCACCGATCCGTCGGCGTCGGCGAGCAGCTCGGTCATCGGCGAGTCGAGCCACAGCGGGATGCCGCGCTCCCGCATGGTCAATCTGAGCCGAGCGGCCAAGGACTGCCCGATCGCCGCCATCCGCTCACCGAACACCCGTGCCCGGACCATCCGCCCGATCAGCTTCAGCAACACGCCCTTGCCGGCCCACGATTGCCGGATGCGGTAAAAGGTCCGAAGCTCCTTGGGCCCCAGCCAGATTCCTCTGGGCGCGAATGCCAGCGGCTTCAGCAGCAGTTGTTCGTCGGGCCCCAGCTCCCGCAGGTCTATGGGCGGGACGTTGATGGTGCTGCCGAGGTCCGATCCGCCGGGCAGCTCCGGATAGTAGTCGGCGTAGCCCGGCTTCCAGACGAACTCGCACCATCCGGAGAGCCGCTCCAGGAACCCGAGCATTTTCGGTGCGGACTCGACGTACTGCCGGATTCGCGACTCGCTCACCAGTCCTTCGGTGATCAGCCGCAGGTATTCGATGACGCGATCGGGTTCCGGGACGTAGCCCTCCCTGCGCTGCGCGGGCGCCCCCGGCACCCAGATGCCACCCCCGGACAGGGCGGTGGAGCCGCCGAAGCACGGTGACTTCTCCACCACCAGCGCGTCCAGACCCGCGGCCTGGGCGGTGAGCGCGGCCGTCATGCCGCCGCCACCCGACCCGACGACGAGAACGTCGACGACATGGTCGAAACCGTCTGTCGTGGCCGTCATTTCGGTACCGCCGTCCTGATGGCGAATCCGGCGATCAGTTCGGGGGCGGGCTTGTAGTAGCGCCCGACGGTTTCGTAGGGGCCCGCGCTCGCCAGCGCCCCGAATGCGGCGACCCACGTTCTGATCTCCTGGGCGGAGCTGCCGCCCTCGTGGGTCACGAACGAATTGGACCACTGGTCGAGTTCGGTGAGCCATCCGCCGTCGATGATCTCGAGGAACCGCTGATCCCACATCGGGTTCAGCGGTTGCAGGTCGCTGTCGCCGGCGGCGAAACTCTTGGCCGCATCGATCACGGCAGACTGCCGGGCCTGGCGCTGTTCGGGTGTCATCGGCCGACCGTGCACGATGCGCTCCCGCACGGGTGCCGGCGCGGTCGCCAGCGTGGGCACCGGCGGGCTGTGCGAGAGCCCACCCGACCCCAGCACCAATACCCGCTTGTCCAGCGTGGCCAGGTAGCTGCCGACGGCGGTACCGAGTGCCCGGCAACGATGTAACGGCCCCAGCGGCACGCCGATCGCATTGATGAAGATGGGTATCACCGGGCGCGCGGTCGCCGCGCCGAACAGCTTTTCCAGCGGCTGGACGGTGCCGTGGTCCACGTCCATGCAGGCCGAGACCGCGACGTCGACCCCGGCGTCGAGCACGGCTTTCGCGCAGTCGGTCGCGAGCTTCTCGGGAACGTCGAGCGGACCGGCATGGGTGCCGTAGTCCCCAATCCCGTTGGCGCCCGTGCCGATGCAGAAGGGCGGCATCATCTTGTAGAAGAACCCGTTGTAGTGGTCCGGGGAGAAGCTGACGACGAGTTCGGGATCGTAGTCGTCGACGAAGCGGCGCGCGTCGGCGATCGCTCCCTCGATGTCGTCAAGCAGGTCCTGCGACGGCCCCGGAAGATTCAGGAGCGGGCTGTGCGACATACAGCACAGAGCCAGTGCCACTTTGCGGATCACCCCCTCGTGGCGTGAGGGTGAGCGCGGCGAGGAGTGCGGCGCTCAGGTCGGGGGCGCGCTGGGCGATGCAGGCGCCGGCGATACAGCGGTCCGGACGCAGGAACAGCACCGACTCCTGGTGGGTGTCGAACCAGGACTTGACGGCACCGGTGGGGTCCCCAACGACCACCACGTCGGGATGGTCGTGACCGGTCCAGTGCAGCTGGGTCACGGGCCGCAGCGCAATGAACCTCGCGCCCAGCGCTTTCCAGTTCGCGAAGGCGACGTCGCCGAGGATCTGGCGGGGGTCGTTGTTCCAGCACAGCACGGCGAACCAGTCACCGATGACGTCGTCCAACAGCACGTTGTCGTTCTCGCGGGTATCGACCCGCGGCTGGATGAACAGCGTGCCCACCGGCGAATCCGCCCGCCCCGGGGCGGCGTGTACGACGGCTCCTTGTTCGTAGCGCGGCATCGGCTTGAACCGCATCTCCAGCACATATCGCTTGAGCGACGGCACGATCGACGCCGACCGCACCAGCAGGTCTCGCGCACCGGCCACGCGCCGGTTGGTCGGCGAGATCACTCGACCCACCATCGTGGACAGGTCGATCATCGCCCGCGCGTGCTTGCGGCGCTCCACGTCATAGGTGTCCAGCAGCTTGTCACCGGCCCGACCGCTCACCACCGCCGCCAGCTTCCAACCCAGGTTGGCCGCGTCGCGGATTCCGCTGTTGTAGCCCTGACCCTGCCAGACCGGCATCAGGTGCGCGGCGTCGCCGGCCAGCAGCAGCCGACCCTTGCGGAAGGCCCCGGCGATCCGCGAGTGATGGGTGTAGACGTGCCGCCGGATCACGTCGACCCGCTCCGGGTGCGGCACCATCCGGGCCAGCATCTGCGTCAGGAACGCCGGATCTTCGGCCTGCTCGTCGGTCTCGTGGGCGTGGATCATGAACTCGAACCGCCGGATTCCGTGTGCGATCGAGATCGACGCGTACGGCCGTTCGGGATCGGCGCCGACCTCGCTGTTGGGGTGCCCGAGCGGGTCGTTGGCGATGTCGACCACCAGCCAGCGCGTCGACGATGTCGTCCCGTCGAACGACACGTCCATCATGCGGCGAGTCATGCTTCGGCCCCCGTCGCAACCGACGACGTAACGCGCTCGCAGGCTGGACGTTTCGTGGTCGTGCCCGCCGCTGAGCTCGACGGTCACCCCGCCGGCGTCTTCACGGCACCCCGTCATCGGTCGCCCCCACCACACCTCGACGTGCTCGAACCGGTCCAGGCCGGTGAGCAATTCGGCGTCGACGAGGGGTTGCACGAAGCCGTTGCGCTTCGGCCACCCGAAACGCGCGTCGGGCGGGGCCATTTCGGCGAGCACGCGCCGTTTCGCGTCGACGAAACGTAGGATCTGGTTGGGCACCGTGTGGGGCACGACCCGGTCGGCCAGCCCGATCGACTGAAACGTCCGCAACGCCTCGTCGTCGAGCCCCACTCCGCGCGGATAGTCGATCAGCGTGTCGCGTTCTTCGACCAGCACCGTTCGGATGCCTTGCAGGCCAAGGATGTTGGCCAGCGTCAGGCCGACCGGTCCGGCGCCGACGACCACGACGTCGAAGTCGGGTTGCTGCCCGTCGCCGCTCATCACCGCCCCAGCAGGAAGTCGAGGTGCAAACGGTTGAAGGTCTTGGCGTCCTCGTACTGCGGCCAGTGACCGCAGCCGGGCATCACCTCGAAGCGTGCGTTGGGGATCATCGACGCAATCCGGCGGCCCTCGGTCACGTCGGCGGTCGGGTCGTCACTGGTCCACAACACCAGGGTCGGCGCGGTGATCGCACCGTATTCGTCCGGGCCGATGATGTTGCGCGCCCGAATCTCGGGGTCCTGCAATGCCATGATGTCGCGCATGGCGTCGACGAATCCCGGCTGACGGTAGACGCGTTGGCGGCTGGCGACCAGGTCGTCGTAGTCCTTGGATTTGTCGGCCATCAGCCACTTGATCCGCGCCTGCACCGTCTCCCAGGTCGGGTCTTCGGCGGCGGCCATGGACAGCGTGATGATCCGCTTCATCACGACCGGGTCGGCCTGCGAGCCGCCCGCGGTGTTCAGGACGAGCCGGTCCACCACGTCCGGATGGTCGATGGCGGCGCGGGCGGCCACCCAGCCGCCCAGCGATTCACCGCTGATGCAGGCGCGATCGACGCCGACCGTGCGCAGGACGGCCATCAGGTGTTCGACGTAGTGGCGGACCTCCAGCGGGTGGCCCGGCTTATCCGTGTAGCCGTGCCCCAGCATGTCGATCGACCAGGTCCAGAAGTGCTCGGCGTGCGCTGCGAGGTTGCGGACGTATGCCTCGGCGTGGCCGCCCGATCCGTGTAACAACACCAGCACCGGCTTGCCGGGGTCGCCGGCGCGCAGGTAGCGCGTCCGCACTCCGCCGGCGTCGAGGTAGCCCTGCTCAAACGCGACGCCCTGCAGATCGCTCCAGATGCTCTCGAACTCCGCCACGGTTCCTCTCTGGCCGATGAGTGGGAATCTCGTTCTCGTTTTCGGCGTATCGCGTGTGCTAATATCGCACACTAATGTGCGTTATATATAGAGCTTCGCTCTCCCGTCTGGGTCTGTCAAGGCTGTGACGGGTTCGGGAACGGGTTCGCAGACGCTGGCCAGGGGACTGACCGCGCTGCAACTGGTGGCGGATTCCCCCGGCGGCCTCACCGTGCAACAGCTCGCCGACCAGGTCGGGGTGCACCGCACCATCGCCTATCGATTGCTGACGACGCTGGCGGACTTTCGGTTGGTGGCCAAGGGCGAGGACGGCCGCTACCGTCCCGCAGCCGGCCTCGCAGTACTCGGCGCCGCGTTCGACCGCAACGTTCGCCAAGTCAGCCTTCCGACGCTGCGGGCCCTGGCCGACGAGCTCGGCACCACGGTCTCGTTGCTCATCGCGGAAGGCGACCAGCAGGTGGCCATCGCGGTAATCGTGCCGAGCCACGTGGCCTATCAGCTGTCCTTCCACGAGGGCAGCCGATATCCGCTGGACCGCGGCGCCGCCGGGATCGCGTTGCTCGCGAGCATGCCGCCGCGTCCGGGAGAGCGCGACCTGGTGACCCGCGCGCGTGAGCGCGGCTGGGTGAGCACGTACGGGGAGATCGAGCCCAACACTTATGGCCTCGCCGTCGCGGTGCGCCGCCCGCCGCCGTCCCCGCCAACCTGCATCAACCTCATCTCGCACCGGGAAGACGTCGTGATGCGCGGTAAGGACGCGGTCGTCAAAGCCGCGCAACAGTTGTCGGACCTGCTGAGCTGAAGGGGTAGCGATACATGCCGTGGGACATGCAAGTCGATGTCGTCGTGCTCGGCAGCGGGGGCGCCGGGCTCACCGCCGCACTCACCGCCGCCGCGTCCGGCGCGTCGGTGGAGGTTTTCGAAAAGGCGTCGACGGTCGGCGGAACGACCGCCGTGTCGGGCGGTGTGGTGTGGATCCCCGCCCACAACCGTTCTCCCGAAGGCGAATTGACCCCGGTCGACGCGCTGCGATACCTGCGCGCGCAGTCCCTGGGTTCGATGGACGACGAGCTGGTCGAGACTTTCGTGCACACCGGTGCCGCGATGCTCGACTTCATCGAGGCGCACAGCGGCCTGCGCTTCGAGGTCGCCACCGGCTTCCCGGACTACCGGCCCGAGCTGCCGGGGGGCCGTCCCGGCGGCGGGCGGTCGCTGAGCGCGGGGCCCTTCGATCTGAACCGGCTCGGCGAGTGGGGCGACCGGATCACCGCCTTCCCCGCCGACTGGTCCAACGTCGGTATCGATGCCGAAACGAGGGCCCGCCTGCACGTGACGGTCGGCGAATGCAGCGACCTGTGCGTCGCAGGCACGGCGTTGATTGCGGGTCTGCTCAAGGGATTGCTGGACGCCGGGGTCACGCCCCGGACCGACGCCCGGGCCGAGGAGCTCATCGCCGAGGACGGCGAAATCGTCGGGGCGCGCATCGCGTTGCCCGGGCGAACCATTCGGGTGCGCGCGCGCCGCGGAGTCGTCCTGGGCGTCGGAGGCTTCGAATGGGATCCGGGTTTGGTGCGGGCATTCCTGCGCGGCCCGATGCACGGCGCGGTGTCCCCGCCCCATAACACCGGGGACGGCCTGCGCATGGCGATGGCGCACGGCGCCGACCTGGCCAACATGGCCGAGGCCTGGTGGGTGCCGATCGTCCAGATCCCGGGCGACACGATCGACGGCAGGCAACGCAGCCGCAGCGTGCGCCTGGAGCGGACTCGGCCGCGGAGCATCATCGTCAACTCGGCGGGGCGGCGCTTCGTCAACGAGGCGTGCGACTACAACTCCATGGCCGGCGCCTTTCACTACCTCGATCCCCGCGGCGGGTACGTCAACGACCGCGGATGGATGGTGTTCGATTCAATTCATTTGCAGCGCTATGGATTCCTGGGCGTCGAGCCGGGACAGCCCGTCCCGGACTGGTTTTGCGAGTCCGCAGACCTCACCGAGCTGGCCGCGAAGACCGGCATCGACGCGGACGGCTTGATCCGCACCATCGACGACTGGAACCGCCACGTGGCCGCGGGGGCCGACCCCGACTTCGGGCGCGGCTCCAGCGCCTACGACGGCTACTGGGGCGACGACAGCGCGACCACAGCCGCGGGCAAGACCCTCGGCCCGATCGACACCGCCCCGTTCTATGCGGTGCCGGTGTGCATCGGCGCGATGGGCACGAAGGGCGGTCCGCGCACCGACCGCGACGGGCGGGTGCTGCATGTCGCCGGCGAGCCGATCCCGGGCCTGTTCGCCGCCGGGAATGCGATGGGTGGGGTCACGGGACGCGCCTACGGTGGCGCCGGCGGGACATTGGGCCCGGCAATGGTTTTCGGATACCGCGCCGGTCACGCGGCCGCTACCGGGAAGTCCGTCGACCTCGAGTCGCGCTAACTGAAAGCGTTCGTGATGGCTGCCATGTCGAAATAGTCGCGCCACGCGGCTATCCGGTCGTCGTGCACTTCGAAAACGCCCATCACCGGCAACGGGATCGATCCACCGTCCTTGCGGCGCATGACATCGGTGCGCTCGTTCATCACCAACGACCCGTCGGCGACCTGCCGGTGCACGTTGAAGTCGATTCCGTCGAACGCGGCCAGGAATCCCGCGATGAATTCGCGTATCGCCTCGCGGCCATGCACAGGATCCATCGGGATGTTGTGGTAGACCGCGTCTTCGGTGAAATACGCGGCAATCTCGTCCGGGTCCGGCGATGCCCAACGCTCGCAGAATTCCGTCACCAATTCATCGGCAGAACGTGTCATGCCCCTCATGCAACACATCGCCGCGGAGCAAATCAAGACCGAAGACGCTGAGCGGCTCGCGGTTCAGTCTGGCACCGGCACCTCGACGCAGATGTGGGTGCCCACCGGAGTGTCGAGGAAGACGAACGTTCCCCCGGCGGCCTCCACGCGGGCGCGGTGCGACGCCAATCCGATGTGCCCCTCGCCGAGCCGGCGCGCCACCGTCTGGTCGTCGAACCCCACGCCGTCGTCGACCACGTGCAACACGCACGTTCCGTCCGTGAAGCCGAGCGACACCGAAGCGCTACGGGCCCGCGAATGCTGCACGATGTTGGACAGCAACTCGCGTACCACGCCGAACACTATCGCGTCGATCTCAGTGCGGATCGGGTAATCGATGTCGGTCGAGATGTCGATGTTCGATCGCTGGGTGGTCAACGTCGCCAACTGCTGGACCGCCGCGGCCAACCCGACCTGCTCGAGGACGGCGGGGTGCAGCTCGAACGTGGCCTGCCGCAATCGCTCCGATGCCATCTGCAGACCGGCCATCGCGCGCGCCACCCGGTCATCGCCCGGTAGCGCCGAGTCCAATTCGACCAGCTCTTGGCGCACCGCCAAGATGTCCTGCAGCGGTCCGTCGTGGATGGATTCCGAGATCCGTCGCTGCTCGACGTCGGAAGCGGTCATCGTCTGGGCGAGCAGCTCCTCGCGCAGGGTGCTGAGCCCGGCCACCGAGCGGGTGTGCCGTTCTTCCACCCGGACGGCGACAAACGCCGTGACACAAAGGAATCCGTAGAGCAGGAACCGGAACGTGGCTTCGGTCACGCCGATCGATCCGACCATTTCCGGGTCCTCGAGCACCGCGATCGCGAACCCCACCATCGAGAAGAGCAGCACCACGGCCGCCCGCCGAGACGAGACGTCGAGCCCGATCAGGACCGGCAGCGCCGTCATGATGAGCAGCGGATGGAGCCCGTTGGTCGACAACACCTGGAAGACGGTCAGCAGGACCACATCGATGACCGTGAACGCAAACGGTTCCTGGCGGCCGACGCGGGCCAGCCGCCCCCGGGTGAGCCATCGCCGGCTCGGCGAGAAAGCCAGCGTCAGAGCAAAGAGCGCCACCACGCCGTACACCACGATCAGCACGGTTTGCTGGGTCCACTCGGACCGGCGGGTGCCGCTGAGCATCGCAGCGATCATCAAGCCCACCACGCCGACCCGGAGGACCGACGCAAGCCGATACGAACGCAGCTGATGAAGCCTGCGCACCCGACCCAGTTCCGCGTCGCTCGCGACCGCCACGCGAACACAGTACTCATCCGTGGCGGCTCTCTCGGGGCAAAGCGCCCAGGCGTGCATCAGAGTTTTCGCTGATTGCCGCGGACGCTTTGCGGGCTAGACTCATCGCCATGGCCGGCCCAGCAGCGCCCGACAAGGTGCGGGTGGTTGTCGGCGACGATCACCCCCTGTTTCGTGAGGGCGTCGTGCGCGCCCTGTCGTCGAGCGGTTCGGTGAACGTGGTCGGCGAGGCCGACGACGGTTCGGCGGCACTGGAACTGATCAAAGAACATCGGCCCGACGTCGCCCTGCTCGACTTCCGCATGCCCGGCATGGATGGCGGGCAGGTCGCCGCGGCGGTGCGGAGTCAGGAATTGCCGACCCGCGTGCTGCTGATTTCGGCGCACGACGAGCCGGCCATCGTGTACCAGGCATTGCAGCAGGGCGCCGCGGGGTTCGTGCTCAAGGACTCGACGCGCAGCGACATCGTCAAGGCCGTGCTCGACTGCGCGCAGGGCCGCGACGTGGTGGCGCCGTCGCTCGTCGGGGGCCTTACCGCGGAGATCCGTCATCGGGCGCAACCGACAGGACCCGTGCTCAGCGCGCGAGAGCGCGAGGTGCTCAACCGAATTGCGCGTGGCCAAAGCATTCCCGTGATCGCCGCCGAGCTGTTCGTGGCCCCGTCGACGGTCAAGACGCACGTGCAGCGCCTGTACGAGAAACTTGGCGTCAGCGATCGTGCGGCCGCCGTTGCCGAGGCGATGCGGCAAGGCCTGCTCAGCTAGTGGCCGGCCAGTGGTCCGATTCGCTGATCGTCGGACCGTCCGCCCGCAGAAGTGAGTTCGCGACCGCGGCGGCCTCGCCCACCAGGTGGCGGGCCCGCCGTTCCACCTCGTAGAGGTGGCCGGCGCCGACTCCGATGTTGGTCAGCCGTCGGCGGGCGTAGACCAACGGATCGACTCCTGCGGGATGGTTGGTTCGGTAGGTAACCGCCTCGACCATGGCGGGACCTCCGCCGGCGCCGGCTCGCTGCACCGCTTCGCCGACCGAAGCACGCACTGCCGCAACGTCTTTGCCGTCGACCGACGAGACGGGTAACCCGTAGCAGTCGCGTGGCCCGCGGCGCACACCGGACCCGTCGCGGATGCTCTCGATGACGAACACGAGCGGAAGCCGCCACGACACCGCGATCCGCGCGGCCGATTGGAACTCGGCGGACTTGGCGGCGTCGTCCCCGATGACGCACACGGTGACCCCGCCTGCGCCCGCCACCTGCTGCCCGTAGGCGTCGCCGATCGCGAACAGAATGGATTGCCTGACCGGGCTCGACGTGCCGAAGATCTGCTTCCATTCGGCGGCGAAGACGCTTTCCTTCGCACCGCCGGCCGCAGGCCTCGTCGGGGCGGTCATCTCGGCGATGGCCGGACCTAACGGTCGGGCGAGGCCGACCTCCTGGGCGTGCTGGAAGTGGCGGATCGCGGTGTTCAGGATGTCGCCCGGCCGAAGCGCCGCGATGGTGCCGACGGCCACGGCCTCCTGGCCGAAGGCGGCCTCCATGGGCCCGTTGAGCAGCCCGTCGATGCGCCGCTCTTCCAACGCCATGTCAAGGAGGCGCAGTACCCACAATTGGCGGTACAGCTCCAGCTGCTCTTCAACGCGTGCGGCCGACAGTTCGGGTGTGCGAGCCATGTGCCGGGTCTCCTAACTCGTCGCGGGATCGTGGCGGCGTCGGCCGGAGCACTGCGACGGACGGGGGTCCGGTCGGTGGCTGAGGTGACTGCCGTTGTACACACGATCAACGTAGGGCGGCAGGGCGGGCCGGAACTCCGCCGATCGGTCCGCAAAGGGGATGAATCTCCGTTCCCCCAATCGGGGGACAGCGCGGCGGCTCAGTCCTGGTCGCGAGGGGTCGGTGACAGCAACTGCTCAGCCGCCGAGTAGGGGTCCCGGTCGCCGTCGACGACCGTCTCGGCGAGCCGGTCGAGGTCCGGCCGACCTCGCAGCCGGGTCTGCGCCAGCGACAGGATCTGGGCGCGGGCGCGGGCCAGCCGGCGGGCGCGAGTGTCGGTGCGGTGGTGATCCTCAATGACCGCCATCAATTCCGCGATGCCCTCGCCGCGCGCGGCGACGAGGCTGACGATGGGTGCGTCGGTCTCGGCCCGCAGGTCCCGCACGGTCTGTTCGGCGCCGTCCCGGTCGGCCTTGTTGACGACCACGATGTCGGCGACTTCGAGCACCCCTGCCTTGGCCGCCTGAATCGCGTCGCCCGCACCGGGATTGAGGATGACGACGGTGGGGTCGGCGACCGCGGCGATCTCGATTTCGGACTGCCCCACCCCCACGGTCTCCAGCAGCACGACGTGGTAACCGATCGCTCCGAGCAGCCGAATGGCCGCCGGTACCGCGGCGGCCAATCCCCCGAGGTGACCACGGGTCGCCACCGACCTGATCAACACGTCGGAGTCGTTGATATGCGCGGCCATCCGTATTCGATCGCCCAGCAGTGCACCACCACTGAACGGCGACGACGGGTCCACGGCCAGCACCGCCACCCGGGACCCCCGCTCCCGGTAGCCGCCGACCAGGGCGGCGATCGTCGTGGACTTGCCCGCGCCCGGGGGCCCGGTGATGCCAACGACGTTCACCGATGACGGTTCGAGGCTGGCCAGCACCTCGTCACGGCGCTCGCCCTCGACCAGCGAAAGGAGCCGACCGGCCGCGCGCGGAGATCCGTTGCGCGCGCTGATGATCAGGTCGGTGATCTCCATTTAGGGGGCGGGGACCTCGATGACGGTGGCGGACCCGATGCCGCCGTATAGCCCCTCCCCCAGGATCACGTCGTCGACTTGCGCGGGGTCCCAATACTTCGCCGCCTGGGCGACGACGTGGTGCCCGAGGTCGAAGGCGCTGGTGTCGCGCAGCGTGCCCTTTCGGGCGGTGCCGATGGGTGTGCGCAGGGCGGACATGATGACGGCGTCAGGCACGGGTCTTCTCCAGTTCGACGAGCGCGTCGCGAGTGCCCGAGAGCCCCCGCAAGATTGTGAGAACACTATTCTCTCATTGCGAGTCGGCGTTGCAAGGAGAGATCGGCTCGCGACCAGTCGCAAAATCGCATATACCAGCATCGCTGGGTGCGATTCTGCGTCTGCTCGCAAATCAGGAGGCATTGTCGGCAATGGACGGAATGATCGCGGTCCCGGGCGGCAACGTGTGGTTCGAGCGCATCGGTGGCGGACCGGGCCTTCCCCTGCTCGTCGTGCACGGCGGGCCCGGATTGCCGCATACCTACCTGCGTTCGCTGGAGCGGTTGGCCGACGAGCGCGAAGTCGTCTATTGGGATCAGCTCGGTTGCGGCAACTCCGACCGCCCGTCGAACCCGGATCTGTGGACCATGTCGCGGTCGGTGGCCGAAATGGATGCTGTGGTAAGAGGACTCGGCCTCAAGAGTTTTCACCTCTTCGGCAACTCGTGGGGCGGGATGATGGCGCAGCAGTACGCGCTCGACGTCCCGTCGGGCGCCGTCAGCCTCACCATCTCGAACAGCATTGCCTCCATACCGCAGTTCTCCCAGATGGTGGCCCGGTTGAAGACCGAGCTCGATCCGGCGACGCAGTCCGCGATCGACCGCCACGAAGCCGCGGGGACGACGTACACGGCCGAATATCAGGACGCCATCCGCACCTGGAACGAAACCTACCTTTGCCGCGTGCGGCCCTGGCCCCCAGAGCTTTTGGCGGCCTTCGCCAACATGGGAACCGACATCTTCGAGACGATGTTCGGGCCGAGCGACTTCCACATCGTCGGGACGATCCGCGACTGGGACGTGTTCGACCGATTGCCGGAAATCACCTTGCCGACCCTCGTCCTTGCCGGCAGGTTCGACGAATGCGTGCCCGAACACATGTGGGAGATGCACCGGCGCATCGCTGGCTCGCGCTACGAACTGTTCGAGTCGAGCGCTCACATGCCCTTCATCGAGGAGCCGGCGAAGTTCGATCGGGTGATGCGAGACTTTCTGCGGCATCACGATTCCGCGTGAGCGGCTGTCACATCAGTTCTTCGCCAGCTTGGTGACGATCGAGCGGAAGTCGTCGGTCGTGAAGGACTGGTGCTCGGCCGACAGGGCATAGTCCAGACTGGCGAGGACCGCGCGCTCCAGATGAATGTTGAGCACCCGTTTGGTGCTTTCGACCGCCTGCTGAGGCAGCTCCAAAATCTTTTTCGCACAAGCGGTTGCGTCCGCGACGGGGTCGGCGGACACGTGGTTGGCCAACCCCAGCTCGACGGCGCGCTGGGCACTGATGCGGGTGCCCGTCAAGGCGAACTCCTTGGCCAGCAGCAGGCTGATATGCAGCGGCCAGGTCAGCGGACCGCCGTCGGCGGCCACCAATCCCACCTGCACGTGCGGATCCGCGAGGTAGGCCTCTTCGGCGATGTAGACGATGTCGCTCAGGGCTACCAGGCTGCAGCCCAGCCCTACGGCCGGGCCGTTGACCGCGGCGACCACCGGAATTCGGCACCGCGCCATACCCAAAACGATCTCGCGGCCGTCCCGAATGGTTTTGGCGCGCAAGTCGGCATCGGTCGACAGCTCCTTGAGGTAGGAGAAATCCCCGCCCGCCGAGAACGCCCTGCCGGCCCCGGTGATGACCGCCGCGCGGGCCGTCGGGTCATCGGTCAGTCGCTGCCACAGTCGCGCGAGTCCGACGTGCAGATCGTCGTTGACCGAATTGAGCGACTCCGGCCGGTTCAAGGTGATGATCCGCAGCGGGCCGTCGGCTTGGACGTCGATTTCGGCAGGCATGTCGTACACGTCAGACTCCTTTTATGGTCGTGACCCGCTTCACCCGGGCTCCGCCCGCGCTCGCGATCACTCCGTCTATGGTCGTGACCCGCTTCACCCGGGCTCCGCCCGCGCTCGCGATCACTCCGTCTATGGTCGTCACCCGCTTCACCCGGGCTCCGCCCGCGCTCGCGATCACTCCGTCTATAGTCGTGACCCGCTTCACCCGGGCTCCGCCCGCGCTCGCGATCACTCGGACAATCCCAAGATGCGTGAAGCGATGATGTTCTTTTGTATCTGCGATGTCCCGCCCATCACACTCTGCGCGCGGCTGTACAGGTAGGCGCTGAGCAGGTCCGGATCTCGCGTCCCGCTGACCGCCAGCGCAGCGTGTCCGACGGACTGCTCGACCCAGGTCATCAGCAGCTTGTCCAGCGATCCCTCGGGCCCGTGCGAGACACCGTCGAGCTGTTCGGACAGCCGCCGCCGCACATGATGCGTCAGCATCTCCGACTGGACCGCCGCCCACGCCAGCTCCTCGGACACCGGTCCTTCGGTGCGCGCGTACAGGCTTCGCACGAGTTTGCCGTAGCGGGCCGCGTAGCCGAGCGTGGACGGTTCGCGCTCATGGCCGACGACGGTCATGGCCACCGCCCAGCCATCACCCGGGGCGCCGACCATCCTGTCGGCCGGAACCTTCGCGTCGTCGAAGAACACCTGGCCGAATTCGTTGGTCACACCGTTGATCATGCGCAACGGACGTTGTTGCACACCAGGCTGTTTCATTTCCAGCACGAACGCCGACAGGCCACGGTGGCGTTTGGCCTGCGGGTCGGTGCGCGCCAGCAACAGGCACCAGTCCGCAACGTCGGAGTAGCTGGTCCAGATCTTGTGCCCGTTCACCACGTAGGCGTCGCCCTCGAGGCGAGCGGTGGTGGTCAACGAGGCCAGGTCGGAGCCGGCGCCGGGTTCGCTGAAACCTTGGCACCATCGCTCGGTGCCGTCGATGATGCCGGGCAGGAAGCGTTGGCGCACTGCGTCATTGGCGTGCCGGCCGATTCCGTAGATCAGGTAGCCGACGCTGGGACGCGGCGGGGCGCCGGCCCGGGCGAGTTCCTCGTCGACGATGACGTCGTAGACGGGCGGCAGCTCCCGCCCGCCGTACTCGCGGGGGAACGACAGCCCGAAGAATCCCTCTCGATACAGGGCCTGGTGCCATTCGGCCTGACGGGCCCAGTATTCGTCGCCCGACCCGGAGAACTCTCCCGCGTGCACGGAAAGCCAGGACCGCAGCCGCTCCCGGAACGCTGCCTCCTCTGGTGAGTCACGAAAGTCCAAGATCGATCTCCTTCAACGCGACGGGCCACAGTTCCGTCGATAGCAGGGCGCGCCGCAGGTAGACGTGCACCACGCAGTCCCAGGTGTTACCGATGCCGCCGTGTACCTGGATGGCCGTCTCACAGACGGTTCGGGCGGCTCGCGCGCAGTAGACCTTCGCGACCTGGGCGGCGCGGATGGCGTCGGCGGGCGGCAGCTCGTCGACAGCCCACGCGGCATGCCGCGACACGCTGATCGAACCCTCAATCAGCGCACGGCTTTCGGCCAGCAGGTGGGCGATCGCTTGGTAGGACCCGATCTGCTTGCCGTACTGTTCGCGGATCTTGGCGTAGTCGCACGCGACGGCGTGCGCACCGCGGGCGATCCCCACCAGGTCCGCCGTCGTGGTGACCAGCGCGAGCGCGCGCCATTGCGCGGCGATGTCGGGGGACACCTCGCCCAGCGCCGCCGGAGTTCCCGCGATCCTGGCGTCGGCGCGGGTCAGGTCCGCACCGTCGGTCGGGCCCCCTACGTCCGCGGCGAGGACCTCGCCACCGGCCAGGCTCAGGGCCCGCTGGGCGCCGCGCGCGTCGATCGCGCGACCGTCGACCGCGATGGTCGCGCCCGCGGCGTCGGCGCCGACGTGGCGGGTGAGATCGTCCGCGAGCACCGGGCCGAGAAACGGCGCGTCGATCAGCCGTCGTCCGAATTCCTCGGCGACGATGGCCACTTCGACACCCGACGCCCCGTCGGAGCGCAGCGACCGCCACCCCGTCCCCGCGAGTTGCTTGTCCAGACGCGTAATCCGGCTCTGGTCGTCGAGGTCCTGCACCGCCGACGGCCCCAGGTCGTCGGCCAGCTTGGCGGCCGCGTCACGCAGTTGCTGTTGTTCAGCCGTCAGACGTACATCCATAGCGCTCCTTCAGCACTCGGCGCAGCACCTTGCCCGAGGGCAGGCGAGGGATGTCGGGCACGAACACGACACGGCTCAGGTGTTTGTAGGAAGCCAGCCGCTGATCGACGCGGGCCGTGAGTTCGCCGGCATCGACGGGTGCGCACGTCGCGACGGCGGCGACCACCGCCTCCCCGTTGATTCCGTCGGGCACGCCGAACACCGCGCAGTCCTTGACGGCGGGATGGCCGTGTAGCACCGTCTCGATCTCGGCGGGCGCCACCTGAAATCCGCGCACCTTGATCATCTCCTTGAGGCGATCGGTGATCCGCAACCAGCCTTCGCCGTCGAGCCAGCCGACGTCACCGGTCCGGTACCAGCCGTCATGGATCACCTCAGAGGTTGCTTCGGCCGGCAGGTAGCCGGCCATCAGCGATGAAGAGCGGGCCTGAATCTCACCGACCTCGCCGCGGCGGACCGGCTCACCCGTCTCCAGTGAGACCACCCGCACGTCCACGCCCGGCACCGGGCGACCGACGGCGTCCAGCCGGGCTCCCTGGATCGGATTGCAGGCGATGACAGGCAGTTCCGTGGTTCCGTACGCCGGTACCCAACCGACGCCGGTGCGCCGGGTGACCGCCTCGGCGACGTGGGCGCTGACCGGCGTCGCCCCCCACATGATGTAGCGCAACGAGGACAGGTCGTAGGACTCGAGCCTGGGATGCGAGGCGATGGCCAGCGCGATGGGCGCGACCGCCATTTCGACTGTGATGCGGTCGGTTTCGATGTGATGCAGCATCCGGTCGACGTCGAACCGGGGGTGCAGCCGCACGCGGACGCCGGTGCGCAGCGCCGTCAGGATGTTGAGCAGCCCGAGGATGTGCGACGGCGGCGTGGCAACCTGAATGCGGTCGCGCACCGTGAGCTGCAGCGCCCCGCGCCAATGCCGGACGGCCTCGTCCAGCGCCGCGTGGGTGTGCCGGACGGCCTTCGGCAGCCCGGTGGTGCCGGAACTGAACACCAGCACCGCGTCGGACCGTGGCGACGGCGCCGAGGGCGTCGACTCCCCGGGCGCGATCGGCTCGTCCAGGTGCAGCATCGGCATCGCGCCTGCCAGCACCGGGTGGTCACCGACCGCGTGAGCGGGTTCGGTCAAGGCGAGCGCGTGGTCGACTTCGTCACCCTTCCAGGCCGGACTGATCAGCACGGCCGTCGCCGCCAGGCGCCAGATCGCCAGCAAGACGGCGACGAACTCCGGCCGATTGGACGCCATCATCGCGACGCGCTGACCCGCGCCGACACCGTTCTTGGCCAGGATTGCGGACCAGCCGGCGGCCAATGCATCCAACTGAGGCAGGCTGAAACGCCGTTCCTCGAACACGACCGCGGCCGGCTCGGTCACGTCCCGTCCTTCCCTGACAGGCCGGGCTGACCTGACATCCCCACAAGCTTGAGAAGATCCTATCGCTCTGTGAGAATAGTATTCTCTATAGTGAAGAATGCAAGTACGGGAGGGTGGTGACGATGGCAGTCACCCGAAGCATCGAGGAGACCCCACGGGTGACAGATCCGTCGAACGGCTCCGTTGCGGGCACAGTCACCATTCACATGGACCGCAAGAAGGTCTCGGTGTCGATGGTTCCCGGCGAGACGCTGTTGGAGAGCGCGCGGCGGGCCGGCCTCGAGCCGCCGTTCAGTTGCGAGGCGGGCAATTGCGGCACGTGCATGGCCAGGCTCGAAGAAGGCCATGTGACCATGCGGGTCAACGACGCTCTCGACGACGACGAGGTCGCCGAGGGCTACATTCTGACGTGCCAGGGCGTGCCGGACACGGATTCGGTCACGGTGCGCTACGAGTAGCGCCCGAAGAGAGGTGGCGGCGATGGCCAAGGGAATCATGTACGTCGAAAGTCGGCCCAGTTCGCCTGCGCGCGACCAGGAATACAACACCTGGTACGACGAGGTGCACATCCCCGAACTGCTGGCGCTCGACGGAATCGTCGCGGCGCGACGGCTGCGCCCTCTTGACGGGCAGGGCCCCTATGTCGCCATCTACGAACTCGAAGGCGACGATCTGCAGGCCATCTTGGACAACATGATGGCCAACGCCGGGCAGCTGCACATGTCCGATGCGTTGCTATTGGATCCCGCGCCGATCCCTCGATTGCTCGAGACGACGAGCGAGCGGAGCCGCTGAGCCCGATGGACGTCGATGACTTGATCCTGGTGAGCATCGACGACCATGTGGTCGAGCCGCCGGACATGTTCCTGCGCCACGTGCCCGACAAGTACAGGGAGGAGGCCCCGATCGTCGTGACCGACGCTCACGGCGTCGACCAGTGGATGTACCAGGGCAGGCCGCAGGGCGTGAGCGGGCTCAACGCGGTGGTGTCGTGGCCGGCCGAGGAATGGGGCCGCGACCCGGCCGGTTTCGCCGAAATGCGCCCGGGCGTCTACGACGTCCACGAGCGCGTGCGGGACATGAACCGCAACGGCATCCTGGCCTCGATGTGCTTCCCCACCTTCACCGGATTCTCCGCGCGGCACCTCAACATGACGCGTGAGGACGTCACGCTGGTGATGGTGTCGGCCTACAACGACTGGCACATCGACGAGTGGGCCGGCTCCTACCCGGAGCGCTTCATCCCGATCGCCATCCTGCCGACCTGGACCCCCGAGGGCATGTGCGCCGAGATCCGCCGGGTCGCGGCCAAGGGCTGCCGGGCGGTCACGATGCCGGAATTGCCTCATTTGGAAGGGCTTCCGAGCTACCACGACGACGACTATTGGGGTCCGGTGTTCCGCACGCTGTGCGAGCAGAACGTGGTGATGTGCCTGCACATCGGCACCGGGTTCGGGGCGATCAGCATGGCCCCCAACGCGCCGATCGACAACCTGATCATCCTGGCCACTCAGGTCTCGGCGATGTGCGCCCAGGATCTGCTGTGGGGGCCTGCCATGCGCAACTACCCCGAACTTAAGTTCGCGTTCTCCGAGGGCGGCATCGGGTGGATCCCGTTCTACCTGGACCGCAGCGACCGCCACTACACGAACCAGAAGTGGCTGCGCCGGGACTTCGGGGACAAGCTGCCCAGCGAGGTCTTCCGCGAGCATTCGCTGGCCTGTTACGTCACCGACAAGACATCGTTGAAGCTGCGCCACGAGATCGGCATCGACATCATCGCCTGGGAATGCGACTACCCGCACTCGGACTGCTTTTGGCCGGACGCCCCCGAGCAGGTGTTGGCCGAGCTGAACGCCGCCGGGGCCGACGACTCCGACATCAACAAGATCACCTGGGCCAACGCCTGCCGGTTCTTCAGCTGGGATCCGTTCGCGCGGACGCCGCGGGAGCGGGCGACCGTGAAAGCCTTGCGCGCCAATGCCCTTGACGTCGACGTGTCGATCCGGTCGCGCGCCGAGTGGGCGCGGCTCTATCGGGAGAAGCAACTCGCCAAGCTGCCGTAGCGCGGCAGTGCCGCCGAATGTGCGGCTTGCTTCACACTCGCGCGGCGGCTGGCCTCATCGAGCGCGCCCCGGCGCCTCCCTGGCAGCTTCGACCGCGATGCCGGCCACGGCGACGCTCACTCGCCGAAGTAATGGCCGGCGTCGAGATCCTCGAGCAGCCCGGCCCGTTCGGGGTTCCAGTCAAGTTCCTTGCGCGTCAGCGCGCTCGACGTCGGATTGTCCAGCGCCGCAAAGAGTGCAAGGAAGCCGAAATGACCGGCATCCTCGGCCGGAATGCTCACCGTCGGCACACCCAGGTGGCGGCCGATTACGGCGGCGATGTCGCGGAACGCCACGCCTTCGTCGGCCACGCCGTGCAAACGCGTACCCGCGGGCGCATTTTCGAGCGCCAGCCGGTACAGGTGGGCGGCGTCTAGCGTGTGCACCCCCGGCCAGCGGTTGGTCCCTTCGCCGATGTAAGCGGACTTCCCGCTGTCGCGGGCCGTGTTGATGAGGTGATGCGTGAAGCCGTGGTGGTCGAGATCGCTGTGCACGATCGGGGATAGCCGGATCACCGACGATCTCACCCCGCGCTCGGCCAGCGCGATCACCGCGTTCTCCGAGTCGACCCGCGGTCCCCCGGGCAATGTGTCCTGTTCGGTGCTGGGGCCGTCATGCCCCAGCAACGACAGAAGCAGCGTTCCCGAGGTGCTGACGAAGGGCCGGTCGGAGCCGACGAGCGCCTCCCCGATGGCCTCGACGGCCCGCAGATCCGCCTCGGCCGCCGCCACGAAGTTGTCGAAATCGTGTTTGAAAGCCAGGTGGATGACGCCGTCGGACGCCGCGGCGGCGGACCGCAACCCGTCGAGGTCGTCGAGGTCGCCGCGGTGCACCCGCACGCCCTTCGCCGTCAGCGCGGCGGCCGACTCGTCGGAGCGGGCGAGGCCGGTGACTTGATGACCCGCACGCACAAGCTCGTCGATGACGGCCGAACCGATGTGCCCGCTGGCGCCAGTGACAAAGACATGCATGGAAATCCCTTTCGCTGTTCCGTATTCGCCGGCTTCCAGTCAATGACCGCGGCAGACCGACTGTCCAAGACCTGTTTCATATGGCGTGATACCGAATCGGCATCACCGCATGTCACCGGCACCTTCGGTGCGGATGTCAGTTGCCGGCGCCGTTACACTCTCCGCATGGCCCGTTCCGTATTGCCCGTGATCGACCTCGATCTGCGGTTGGTCGGATATTTCGTCGTGGTGGCCGAACACCGGCACTTCGGCCGCGCCGCGACCGCGCTGCGCGTAGCGCAGCCGTCGTTGAGCCGGCAGATCCGCCGGCTCGAGCAACAACTGGGTGTTCGACTCCTGGATCGCACGCCGCAAGGCACCAGGCTGACGGAGGCGGGAGAGGTGTTCCTGCCCCGGGCCAAGGCCCTGCTGCGCTCGGCCACGCAAGCCGCGGCACAGGCCCGAGCCGCCGCCCAGCCCAGCCGAATCGCGATCGGATACACGACCGGGATGATCGTCACCCCCGCGGTGCGCGAGATGCGCCGCGAACACCCCGACGCCGAAGTGCAAGTCTCGCATTTGGATTGGGGCCAGGCCCTGGACGCGTTGCTCGGACATCGAGTGGACGCCGTGGTGACCCGGCTACCGTTCCCGACAGACGGCCTGCACGTGACCATCCTCTACGACGAGCCCCGGGTGCTGGCTATGTCGGTCGACCACCGCCTCGCGGGCCGGGACTTCGTCACGCTGGACGACATCGCCGACGAGCCGATGCCCCGAGTCCGTGACTCCGACCCGGCGTGGAATGCCTTCTGGCGCATCGATCCCCGGCCCGATGGCCGCCGGGCGCCCGATGGACCGTTCATCGACGCGCTCGAGGACAAGTTCGAAGTCATCGCCTCCGGGCAGGCGGTGGCAATCACTGCCGGGTTCCGCGGCAATGCCCTGCGGCCCGACATCACCACCGTCCCGTTGCAAGGCGTCGAGCCCTGTCACGTGGTGTTGGCGACGCGCGCCGGGGACCGCAGTCGGCTGGTGGCGGCCTTCCGTAAGCTCGCCGAGGCGCACCTGAGGGGTCCGGTGTCCTGACGCCGGCGTGAAACCACCGTCGCGCTCGCGAGCGGTGCGCGCTAGACCTGGGGCAACTCCGGCGGCGGACGGTATTCGGGGTCGTAGCCGGAGACGTGGATCGGGCTACCGACGAGCCGGAAATCGCCGGCCGTGACAATGATTTCGGGGGTTGCTTCGAGCGCCTCCGGCAGGGTCCTGACGGCCGCCGCCGGCACTCCGAGCGGACGCAGTCGGCGTTCCCACCCCGCGGCGGTGTCGGTCGCCAGCATCGCCGTGACGACGGCCAGCACCTCGTCGCGGCGGAACACCCGTTCGGACATCGTCTCGAACCCCCCGATGCCCGCCTCGGTGGCGAAGGACTTCCAGAAGCCGTCGTGCGTGATGAACAGCGCCAGATACCCCTCGGCGGTAGGAAAGAGCTGCGCCGGAACGTAATACGAGTGCGCGCCATAAGGACGCCGCTGCGGCTCGACACCGTCATTGAGGTAGGCGGACGCGTGGTAGTTCAGCTGCGACAGCATCACGTCGCGCAGCGAAACGTCGACTTGCCCTCCGGTTCCGGAGATGATCTTGGCCAACAGCCCCAGCGCCGCGGTCATCCCGGTGGAGTTGTCGGCCGACGAGTAACCGGGCAGCGTCGGCGGGCCCTGCGGGTCGCCGGTCAGGGCGGCGGTGCCGACGCCCGCCTGTACGACGTAGTCGAAGGCCGGATCGTCGCCGCCGTACAGGCCGAATCCGGTGATCGCGACGCACACGATCCGCTCGTTGTGCCGCCGCAATCTCTCATAAGTCAATCCCAGCCGGCGGATCGCCGACGGCTTCAAATTCACCAGCAGCGCATGGGATTCGGCCACCAGCTCGCCCAGCCGTTGCTGTCCGGGGTCGGAGTTCAGGTCAAGGCAGATGCTCGACTTGTTGCGGTTGAGGCTGGCGAAGTAGCTGGGCCCGACGCCGCGGGAGATCTCGCCGCCGCGCGGCTCGATCTTGGTGACCTCGGCGCCCAGATCGGCCAGCAGCATGGTGGCGTACGGTCCCGCCAGCATGGTGCCGACCTCGAGGATGCGTATCCCCGCGAGCGGCCCGGTAGGCGTCACCGCAATTCCGTTGCGAGCGTGGCGATCATCTCGCGCGTGCGGCGTTTGGAGGCGATCAGCTCGTCGCGGTTGTCACCGATCGGCAGCAGCCGCACGGACAGGTCCGTGACACCGGCGTCGGCAAAGCGGCGCATCCGGGTCAGGATCGCCTGCTCGTCACCGGCCGCACAGAGGTCACCGACATCACGGGCGTCGCCGCGTTCCAGCAGGCGCTGATAGTTGGGCGACACCTCGGCCTCACCCAGGATCCGATTGGCCCGCTCCTTGGCCTCCTCGACTCGTGCCGGCTCACAGAGGCATACCGGGATGCCGGCGACGATCCGCGGCGCGGGCCGCCCGGCGTCCGCGGCGGCCTTGGTGATCTTCGGCGCGATGTGGTCGCCGATCGCGCGCTCGTCGGCCATCCACAACACGGTGCCGTCGGCGAGTTCGCCGGCGATCTGCAACATCACCGGCCCCAGGGCGGCGACCAAAACCGGCATCGGGGTGTCGGCCCCGATCGCCAGCGGATTGTGCACCGTGAACGAATCGTTCTCGACGTCGACCGGTCCCGGCCCGGCGATCGCGGCGCCCAGCACCTGCAGGTAGTCGCGGGTGTAGGCGGCCGGCTTCTCGTAGGGCAGGCCGAGCATGTCCCGGATGATCCAGTGGTGCGACGGTCCGACGCCCAGCGCCAACCGCCCGCCGGTCACGGCGTGAGTCGAAAGCGCTTGGCGGGCAAGGGCGATCGGATGCTGGGCTTGCAGCGGCACCACCGCCGTGCCGAGCTCGATGCGCGAGCTGTGCGCGGCCATCAGCGATACCATGGTCAGGCAGTCGAAATCGTCGGGAACCTGCGGCATCCACGCGGTGTCCAGACCCGCGGATTCGGCCCACTCGATGTCGGAGGCCAGCTTGTGCACCTTGCGGGCCATGTCGCCACGCTCGGCGCCGATCATCACTCCGACGCGCACTGTTCCTCCGCAACGGGCTCGGGGGTTCCGGTCAGCGCGCGTATCTCGCGCACGAGCACATCGAGCGATGTGCCGGTGGGGAAAACGGCGGCGGCACCGGCGGCGAGCAGCTTGGGCACGTCGGCATGCGGGATGGTTCCGCCGACCACGACGGCGATGTCGGAAGCGTCGGCGGCCCGCAGGGCCTCGATGGTGCGGGCGGTGAGTGCGAGGTGAGCACCGGACAGAATGCTCAAGCCCACGACCGCCACGTCTTCCTGGACGGCGATCGAGGCGATGTCCTCGATGCGCTGCCGGATGCCGGTGTAGATCACCTCGAAGCCGGCGTCGCGCAGGGTGCGGGCGACGATCTTGGCGCCCCGGTCGTGTCCGTCCAGACCCGGTTTGGCGACGAGGATCCGGGGCGCCATTAGAACACCACCGGTTGCTGGAACTCGCCCCATACCGCCTTGAGCGCGGAGACCATTTCACCGACCGTGCAGTATGCGTTGGCGCACTCGATGAGGTTGTGCATCAGATTGTCGTCCCCTTCGGCGGCGCGCGATAGTGCTGCGAGACTGGATTTGACTGCGGCCGAATCCCTTTCGGCCTTCACTTTAGCGAGCCGCTTGAGCTGGAGATCGCGCCCTTCGGCGTCGAGCTCATAGGTGACGACATCGTGTTCGGGCTCTTCGGTCACGAACCGGTTCACGCCGACGACCGGGCGAGCGCCGGATTCGATGTCCTGGTGGACCTTGAACGCCTCGTCGGCGATCAGACCCTGTAGATAGCCATCCTCGATGGCGTGGACCATGCCGCCGTGCCGCTCGAGGTCGGACATGATCTCGACGATGCGCGCCTCGGTGGCGTCGGTCAGCGCCTCCACGAAGTAGGAGCCGCCCAACGGGTCGGCGACGCTGGCCACGCCGGTTTCGTGCGCGAGGATCTGCTGGGTGCGCAGCGCCAGCGTGGTGGTTTCCTCGGTGGGCAGGGCGAACGGCTCGTCCCAGGCCGCGGTGAACATCGACTGGACACCGCCCAGCACGGCGGCCATCGCCTCGTAGGCCACCCGGACGATGTTGTTGTGGGCCTGTGGTGCGTACAGCGAGGCGCCACCACAGACGCAGCCGAAGCGGAACATCGCCGCCTTGTCAGCCGTCGCCCCGTACCGCTCCTTGACTATGGTGGCCCAACGTCGGCGCCCCGCACGGTATTTGGCGATCTCCTCGAAGAAATCGCCGTGGGTGTAGAAGAAGAACGAGATCTGCGGCGCGAACTGATCGATCGTCATGCGGCCGCGCTCAACCACGGTGTCGCAGTAGGTCACCCCGTCGGCCAGGGTGAACGCCATCTCTTGCACCGCGTTCGCCCCCGCGTCGCGGAAGTGCGCCCCGGCCACCGAAATCGCGTTGAACCTCGGCACCTCGGCCGCGCAGAACTCGATCGTGTCGGCGATCAGCCGCAGGGACGGCTCCGGCGGCCAGATCCAGGTCCCGCGCGAGGCGTACTCCTTGAGGATGTCGTTCTGGATGGTTCCGGTGAGCTTCGCGCGCGGTATCCCCTTCTTCTCGGCGGCGGCGACGTAGAACGCCAGCAGGATCGCCGCCGTTCCGTTGATCGTCATGCTGGTGCTGAGCTTGTCCAGCGGGATGCCGTCGAACAGGACCTCGAAATCGGCCAGCGTGTCGACCGCGACGCCCACCCGGCCGACCTCCTCGCCGAACTCCGGGTCGTCGGAGTCGTAGCCACACTGGGTAGGCAGGTCGAGCGCCACCGACAACCCGGTCCCGCCTTGTTCCAGGAGGTAGCGGTACCGGCGATTGGATTCCTCGGCGGTGCCGAACCCGGAGTACTGGCGGAAGGTCCACAGCTTGCCCCGGTAGCCGGACGCGAAGTTGCCCCGGGTGAAGGGAAACTCCCCCGGTTGCGGAGGCTCCGCGCCGACGTCCGCCGGCCCATAGACCGGCTGCAGCGGAATACCCGACGGAGTGTGGGCCATATTATCCATCGGTGAATAACGTACTTGCAAAAAAAGAGAATGCCAATACCACGCGCTTGACCTGGTCAAACCTGTGTGCGCACTACACCCGGCAGAGGATCTCGCCGTGGGGAATGGCGATCCAGCCGTCGGGGGCGGCCGCCCAGTCGCGCCACGCGGCGGAGATCTCCTCCAGCTGCGCACTGGTGGCCAGACCCAACTCCAACAGGTCGCTCGCGATCCGCGAGTGCAGGATCCGGTCGGCCCACATCCCGCCCCACCATTCGCGCGTCGCGGGCGTCGCGTAGCACCACACGCTGCTCGTCGGGGTGACGTCGGCGAAGCCCGCCTGCCGCGCCCACGACAGCAGCCGTCGCCCGGCATCGGGTTCGCCGCGGTTGGCCCGCGCGGCCCGCTCGTAAAGGTCGCGCCACAGATCCAGCGCCGGCAGTTGAGGGAACCAGATGAATCCCGCGTAGTCGGCGTCGCGGGCCGCCACCAGGCCGCCGGGCGCGCACACTCTCCTCATCTCCCGCAGCGCCCCCACCGGATCGGCGACGTGTTGCAGCACCTGATGCGCGTGCACGACGTCGAAGGCGTCGTCGGCGAAGTCGAGCCGGTGCACGTCGGCGGTGGCGAAGGAAACATTCGACAGGCCGCGTCGCTCGACCTCGGCGCGGGCCACATCGAGCACTTCGGTCGACTGGTCGACCGCCGTCACCGGCCCCGGCGCCACCCGGGCCGCGAGATCGGCGGTGATGGTTCCGGGCCCGCACCCGACATCCAGGACCGACAGCCCCGAGTTCAGGTGCGGCAGCAGATAGGCCGCGGAGTCCTCCGCGGTGCGCCGCTGGTGACTCCGCAGCACCGACTCGTGGTGCCCGTGCGTGTAGGTGGCCCCGTCTTCGCCGTTCATGCCCGAAGCCTAAGGGCGTGACTCATATATTGAAATATTCGTCTCGAAATATGAGATCAGTCCACGGGCACATTCAGGATCGGCCGGTCGACCGCGGCGCCCGGGCCGTCGAAGTGCCACCACTCCCCGGAGTAGGGCGCCAACCCCCCGTACTTCATCGCGTCGCGCAGCGCGGCGCGGTTCGCCTGGGCGTCGGCGCTCACCCCCTGGGTGGCGAAAGCGTTTGCGCGCGAGGAGAAGTCGTCGAAATCGGTGCCCATGTCGGCCAGGCAGAGCCCCTGCGCGTGTAGCCCGGATGCGCACGGCTGCTCTGCCGTCGTGAACGTCACGTCGACCGAGCGCCCCGACTCGTGGCTGTGCGCATACTGGCCGGGGCGCGCGACCCACGCGGGGTTGGGGACGACGTTGAACATCTTGACCTGCACGTCGTGGGGCCGATAGCAATCCCAGAACACGAGGAGATGTCCCTGCGGCCGTAGCGCCGTCGCGGCCGTCGCCAGTCCGGACGCCATCGACTGGTGCACCAGGCATCGGGCGTCGGACGGGTACAGCTGCGTGTGCGTGAAGTTGTTGGTGGTCGCGTAGCGCAGGTCGATGATGGCGTCGGGGACCACGCTGCGGACGTCGACGAATCCGGCCGCGCGGGCCGCGTCGCTCACCGGCGGGACGTCGGGACTGGCGTGCGCGGTCGCGACACGGACCAGACCCGCCGCGACCGCGAGTGCAAGGTTCGGGCGCAAAAGACGCATCCGGTCATTGTCGCCGTTGGTCGCCGTGAGTTGCGTTAGCGCCTATGCGATGTCGCCCTCGACGTAGCGCTGCAGGTTCGGCGCGACCGCGGCCACCACCTGTTCCTCGGACATCGACGCGATCGGCTCGATCTTCCAGACGAAGCGCAACAACGCGAAGCCGATCAGCTGGGTGGCGATCAGCCCGCTGCGCCGCAGTCGGTCGCCCTCGTCGTCTCCAAGGGTGGAACCGCCGATCAGGCCCCGCTCAACGATCAGCCGCAGCTTCTCCCGGGTCTTGTCCTCGTGGGCGGCCGTCAGCACCACGGCGCGCAGGACGGGACCGACCTCCTCGTCGGTCCAGGTGTCCAAGACGGTGCGGATCAACTGCCGGCCCAGGTCCGCCTTGGGCGTCGCCCACGTAGCGGATACCGCGTCGAGCCACTTCTGCGGCGGCGTGGTGGCGGCGTCGAGCAGGCCCTCCTTGGAGCCGAAGTAGTGGTAGATCAGAGCCGGATCGACGTCGGCGGTGCGAGCGACGGCGCGGATGGCCGTGCCGGCCCAGCCATGTTCGGCGAACTCGTCGCGAGCGGCGGCCAGAATGCGCGCCGCCAGCACGCCGCGCTCGTCGCGCGGACCGGGGGTCGTCGATCGCGCCGGCACCATGCCACCATAGCCGAAGTTTCATCTTGCGTTGAAAATAATTTCAACATAGCGTGAAACTGTGATCACGCTCAACGGCCCGCAGACCACCGGCCGCGAATACCGAAACCTCAGCGCGCCGCGGTACGCGTCGCGCACCGACATCAATACCGCGATCACGGTCCGTGACGGCACAACGCTTCTGGCCGACGTGCACCGGCCCGATGCCGACGGCCGCTTCCCGGCACTGCTGGCGGCGTCGCCGTACCCGCGGCAGATGCAGGACCTCGGCGCCCCGGCGGGGTTCGTCGAGGCCGGCAGGACGGACTTCTGGGTGCCGCGCGGTTACGCGCACGTCATCGTCAACCTCCGCGGCACCTGCGGCTCCGAGGGCTCATTCAACTTCTTCGACGCGCAGGAACGCCGGGATGTGTACGACCTCGTCGAGTGGACCGCGGCGCAGCCGTGGTGCGACGGCAACGTAGGCATGATCGGCATCAGCTACTTCGCGATGACCCAACTCGAGGCGGCCGTCGAGCGTCCGCCGCACCTCAAAGCGATCTTCCCCCTGGCCGTGACCGCCGACCTGTACGAGGGCGCCAACCACCACGGGCTGGTGAGTTCGTCGTTCATCACACCGTTTCTCGCCATGATGGGCCTCACCTCCGACCGTAGCGACAAACTGTGGCGCAGCAAGCCGGTGGGACTGGCGCGGCGCGCGCTGAACAGCCCTGGCATCCATAAGAAATTCGAGACCAAGAACGGCGAGGCGGCGGTCACCATGCTGCGCCAGCTGCTCAGGCTGCCGCACAATCCCCACCCGTGGGACGAGTTGTGGCAGGAGGCGGTGGTCAAGCACCCGACGCGTGACGATTGGTGGGAAGAACGAAACCTGTTGCCACTGCTCAAGGAGATCGACATCCCGGTCTACCTGGGCTGCGATTGGCAGAACGTGCCGTTACACCTGCCGTCGACCTTCGCCGCATGGAAAGGATTGTCGGACAACGCCTGCGTGCGGATGGGCATGCTCGGTGAGTTCGGTCTGACCTGGCCCTGGGAAAGCATGCACACCGAGGCCCTGGCCTGGTACGACCAATGGTTGAAGGGCCGCGACACCGGAATCACCGATGGGCCACCCATTCGATACTTCCTGCCCGGCGCCGACGAGTGGCGAACCGCCGACTCCTGGCCACCGGCCCCCGCCCCGCATCGTGAACTGGCCCTGCGCGCGGACGGTGGTTTGGCCGCCGACGAAGGTGAGCCGGGCAGCCGCGAATTCATGGTTCTGGGCGCGGGTTTGGGCCGCATCAAACCCAGCGAGATCGATCCGCCTTCGGTGCTGACCTGGACCGGCGCGCCGTTGACCGAGGACGTCGACGTGGTGGGCGACATCGAACTGCGGCTGGTCGCCTCGGCGACGGCGATCGACACCGCGTGGATCGCGACGCTGCACGACGTGGCACCCGACGGGGCAACGATCGACGTGACCGCGGGCTGGCTGCGCGCCAGCCTGCGCGAGGTCGACGAGGCGGCCAGTCGCCCCGGCGCGCCGGCGCTGCCCTGCCGCAACCCCCGAGCGGTGCCGCTGGGCGAGGACGTCGAGTACCGAATCCCATTGGTGCCCAACGCCCGACGCTTCAAGGCCGGCCACCGCATCCGTCTCACGCTCACCAGTGACGACCAGGACCCGTCGACGCCGGCCATCATGAACTTCCGCCATGCCAGCGTCGGCACGTCCAGCTGGAACACGGTGCGCTCGTCGTCGCGGTTGCTGCTGCCGGTGCTCGGGTAGCGCCGGTGACGGCCGGTCAATCCGCCGGGGTGAATTCGACAGGCAACTCGGTAAGCCGGCGCGGAGGCCGATGCCACGGACGAAGGCGACGTGCCGGCGGACGTTCTTGCGGTCCGGCCGAACTGATGCGGATTCTCGAACCCTCGCCGGTCGCGGTTGGCCGCCGCAAGCACCGCATGGGCACCGTGCCGGTCAGATGGGTTACGAACCATTGCCGGCGTGTGAGGAATATTGCCCATGAATCTGGGTAACTGAAAGGAACCGGGGGGCGACGATTTCTCCGACAGGAGGACGCAATGCCCAGCGACATCACCATTCGCGACATCGACACGATCGACGCGGAGCTGCAATCAGTTGCCACTCTTCGCTATGCAGCTCGCCGACTGGGCCGCCCGTTGCCACCGATCGACGCGGCGGATGCTCTGCTGGATGAACGCCTAGAGCGCACCGGCGGCGCTTCGCGGCTTGGAGATTACGGCTTTAATTCCCGGCGTAAATCGGCATAGCTCGCCCCCCGGCTCGGCCGGCCAGCCGGCCCGGCTGGCCGCGGTCACATCGGTGGGCGACTCGGAGTGCCGAGCGACCACTGTCGAGCGCATGCGCGGCGAGTTTCGGTGGCAAAGGGTGAGGGTATTAGAGGATGCACTGGAACCGCCGCAACAAGAGGGTGCAGGCTCATGATCGCTGGCGCTGTGAATTCCCTTGTCTGGATATTGGTGCTCATCGCGATTGTCGCGGTGATCATCACGGTAGTCCGCGCAGTGTCGGCCCCGCGCGCGGAACGGCCGGTTGTCGAGCGGCCGGTGGTACAACAACAGCCCGTTGCGACCAGCGGTTTGGCACCTGGCTGGTACCCCGACCAGCAAGACATGCAAATGATGCGCTATTTCGACGGTCGAGTGTGGACGGCGCAGACTCAGCCTCGCGCTTGACCGCATCTCTCGGGATCGCCGATTGCGTCGAGACAGGTTGAGTTGCGGGCACTGACACCGCATTAAAACGCTTTGACGGTGGCCAGGGGCGGGATCGAACCGCCGACCTTCCGCTTTTCAGGCGGGAAGAATAGCCGCCGACCTGCGGTTTGACCGCGCTCATGCGTCAAATGCGGCGCGCTGAGCGCGTCTGACGCAGGGCGCTCGTCCGACGATCGGACATAAACCGGACACGGTGACAGCACTCCCGACAGGGAACCCTTCATCGCCCGTCCTCAGTGATGCGCGCCTGGGCTCCCGGGGAGCAGGTACCCGATGCCCAGCATCACAGCGTCGACTGCGCGTCCAACGACGACGAGAGCGGAGCGACCCACCCTTGGGCCGGGCACAACCAGAACGGCCAGCCGGAACACGGATGGAGCCGCGGACGCCGGTAGACCGCGAGTGCCCGAGGTCGCTAAGGCCGCAGGGCGCGAGAGCGGTAGCGGTCGGTCGGACGACGGGAGCGGCGTAGACCGTGTTCCGGCTGGGACCAGCGGGCTTGTTATATGTGCCAAAAGTGTCCGCGACGCCGTCGAGGGCGGTGTTGATGCGGAGCTGTCGGCTGCGGATGCCCTGGGGCTGCGGTTCCCGAGCCC
>NZ_LZJB01000245.1:0-1823 GCF_001666895.1 Mycobacterium sp. E3298 | reverse complement strand
CAGGCCGACCTCGAGAAGAGCCAGCTGCTGTTGGAGTACCTGGTCAATGCGATCCAGCAACGCCGCCAAAACCCCGGCTCCGACATGCTGTCGCAAGTCATGGCCAGTGACGGTGACTTCACCGATCTGGAACTGCTGGGCATGAGCCACCTGCTGATCCTGGCGGGCCTGGACACGGTGACCGCGGCGATCGGATTCTGCCTGTTCGAGTTGGCGCGCCGGCCACAGCTGCGCGCTTCGCTTCGCGAGAACCCAAGGCAGATCCGGGTTTTCATCGAAGAGATCGTCCGGCTGGAGCCCTCTGCGCCGGTGGCCCCCCGGATCACCACCCAATTCGTCGAAATCGGCGGCATGACGTTGCCGCCCGGCACATCGGTGCGGTTGTGCATGGCCGCGGTCAACCGCGACGAGAGCGACGCCACGTCCGTCAACGAGCTCGTGATGGACGGAAAGGTCCACCGGCACTGGGGGTTTGGGGGCGGACCGCACCGCTGCCTGGGCTCTCATCTGGCGCGGATCGAGCTGACCGTCATCGTCGGAGAATGGCTCAGGCAGATCCCCGACTTCGACGTGCCGGCGGACTACGTCCCCGCGATCAACTACCCGTCGAAGAGTTTCGCGCTCAAAGAATTACCGCTGCGCTGGGGCTGATTCGGCCAGCCCCGGCGCAGCGGTATCCGCCTTACTTGCGCAACTCCGTCGCCGCGACCTGGACGAACACACCGGTGTCCTCGGCCATCAGCAGGCCTCGACCACGGGGCAGCGGCCCACCCTTCATCTTGCCGCGGATGAAGCCCTCGTCCGGGTCGGCGTCCATGACCAGCAGCGGCGCGTTCGCCTGGGCCAGCGCTCGCAACATCGGGTCGCTGCCCGCCGACGACCAACCACCGAAGGTGCGCGTGACGAGCACGTGCAACCCGACGTCGGCGGCCCTGGTCACCCACGGGGCGGCCTTGTGCAGTGGCGAGTCGAAACCTGCCGGCAGCTGCTGGATGTCGTCGACGATCAGGAAGATCTCCGGACCGCTCCACCACGACCGCGACAGCAACTCCTCGGCGGACAGACCCGGCGGCGGCTCGCGTCCGGCCAGGACCGCCGCCAACTCGCCCATCATCGCCTGGACGCCGTCGAGGTTGTAGGCGAATTTCTCGACATAGTCCGGACCCAGCGTGGTCAGCAGCTGGCGCCGCGGGTCCACCAGCCAGACCTGTGCCGACGGCTGGCCGGGCGGCGGCGTGGGCGCGCTGCTGGCTCCCGGCGCGTACAGCCGGCCGATCTCGGACATGATGGTGGCCAGCGTCGTGGTGCGCCCACATTCGCGTCGACCCGTCACCATCAGGTGCGCGTTCTCGGCGAAGTTGAGGTACACCGGCGACAGGTCCAATTCGGAGATGGCCCAAGCGATTCCGCCCGCACCGACGCCCTGTCGCGTGTCCCGTGCGGCCAGCTCGCGCAATTGCTCCACGTCGAACCGCGCCGGGAGGCGGCGCACCGGCGGGGCCTGGCTGCTCGTCAGGCGGCTCACGGCGTCGATGACGCTGTCGGACTCGAAGACGTAGTCAGCTGTGCTCCCGAGCGCGGGGCGGGCCACCAACGTGTGCAGACCGGCCTGTGGGTCGGAATCGAGGCGGACGTAGTTGACCGCGACCATGCCGCGGCCCGGCTTGACCGGAACTTCCTTTGCGAACCGGGACCGCACCAGTTTGGCGTCCTCCACGGCGGCCAGCCGCAGCTCGACCCGGGAGCCGAACCCGCTTCGCACCGGGGGCCGCAGCTCCGATTCGCGATCGGCCGTGACCACCACGTGGACCCCGAACGACGGG
>NZ_LZJB01000244.1:0-4948 GCF_001666895.1 Mycobacterium sp. E3298 | reverse complement strand
CGTGCCGCGATGACGCCGACCTGATCCAGCGACAGCCGGCCCTCCCGCATTCCTTGGGCGCAGCGGGGGAACTCCTCGACCCGGCGCGCGACGGTGGCGATCGTGTGCGCGGTGGTCGAGGACAACCCCAGCTTCCAGGCCACCAACGCCGGCACCGACCGCGCGCCGGTCATGCCGCACAGCTCCTCACGCTCGATCTCGGCGACCAAATCCACGATGCGCCCATCGACGGCGTTGCGCTGACCGGCCAACTCCGCCAACTCCTCGAACAGCACCCCGAGACGGTCTTTGGGGCTCACCACCACGGAGTCGGACGATGCGGTCGAAGACATGAACCCATCGTCGCCGCGCGGTACGACAAGTTTCGGTTGCCGATTCCGCGCTGGAATGTGACCCGCGAACTACTCCACAGTCCCGTCTCTTTCCACAGGACCGCTCACCGAGACCCGGTTTCGGCCCCAGGTCCGTCGGTTGCGGCGAGGTCAATGGTCACGACAGCAGAGAAATGGCAACCGAGAAGGGATCAGCCAATGTTTGAAACACCGCTTACGGTCGTCGGACACATCGTCACCAACCCCGAACGCCGACACGTCGGCACGCAGGAGGTGATCAAGTTCCGCGTCGCGAGCAATTCCCGGCGGCGCACGGCCGACGGAGGCTGGGAGCCGGGCAACTCGTTGTTCATCAACGTCAATTGCTGGGGCAAGTTGGTCACCGGCGTGGGCGCCGCGCTGGGTAAGGGTGCACCGGTGATTGTCGTGGGCCACGTGTACACCAGCGAGTACGAGGACCGCGACGGCAACCGCCGCTCGTCGCTGGAGATGCGTGCCACCTCCGTCGGGCCCGATGTGTCCCGCGCGATCGTCCGCATCGAGAGGCCCGGCTACACCGGCCCGACTGCCGGCGATGCCGGCAAGCCACCCACGGATGCGACCGGCACCGCTGGTGAGGACGCCGATCGCGACGCCGGCGTCGACTCCGCCGAAGCGGGACCGCTGCCGATGTCGGCTTAGCTGCGGAATCCGGCCCACCGCGCGATGCCTAGGATGGTCGCGAGAACTCTCTCAAAAGACCAGAAAGGCATGACCGCGGCATGGCTGAGTTCATCTACACGATGAAAAAGGTCCGCAAGGCGCACGGCGACAAGGTGATCCTGGACGACGTCACGTTGAGCTTCTACCCGGGCGCCAAGATCGGTGTCGTCGGCCCCAACGGCGCCGGCAAGTCGAGCGTCTTGCGGATCATGGCTGGGCTGGACAAGCCGAACAACGGCGAGGCCTTCCTGGCCACCGGCGCCACCGTCGGCATCCTGCAGCAGGAGCCACCGCTGAACGAAGAGAAGACGGTGCGCGGCAACGTCGAGGAGGGGCTCGGCGAGATCAAGGTCAAGCTGGACCGGTTCAACGAGGTCGCCGAATTGATGGCCACCGACTACTCCGACGAGTTGATGGAGGAAATGGGCCGGCTGCAGGAGGAGCTGGACCACGCCGACGCCTGGGACCTCGACTCGCAGCTCGAGCAGGCCATGGACGCCCTGCGCTGCCCGCCGCCCGACGAGCCGGTGACGAACCTGTCCGGTGGTGAGCGACGGCGCGTGGCGCTGTGCAAGCTGCTGTTGTCCAAGCCGGACCTGTTGCTGCTCGACGAGCCGACCAACCACCTGGACGCCGAAAGCGTGCAGTGGCTCGAACAGCACCTGGCCGCCTATGCGGGCGCGGTGTTGGCGGTGACCCACGACCGGTACTTCCTGGACAACGTGGCGCAGTGGATCCTCGAGCTCGACCGCGGTCGCGCGTACCCCTATGAGGGCAACTATTCGACCTATCTGGAGAAGAAGGCCGAGCGCTTGTCGGTGCAGGGCCGCAAGGACGCCAAGCTGCAGAAGCGGCTGACCGAGGAGCTGGCCTGGGTGCGGTCGGGGGCCAAGGCGCGCCAGGCGAAGAGCAAGGCGCGGCTGCAGCGGTATGAGGAGATGGCGGCCGAGGCGGAAAAGACGCGCAAGCTCGACTTCGAGGAGATCCAGATCCCGGTCGGGCCGCGGCTGGGCAACGTGGTCGTCGAGGTCGAGCACCTGGACAAGGGCTTCGGCGGGCGCACGCTGATCAAGGACCTGTCCTTCACCCTGCCCCGCAACGGCATCGTCGGCGTCATCGGTCCCAACGGCGTCGGCAAGACGACGCTGTTCAAGACCATCGTGGGACTCGAACAGCCCGACAGCGGGACGGTCAAGGTCGGAGAAACCGTCAAGCTCAGCTACGTCGACCAGTCCCGCGCCGGGATCGACCCCAAGAAGACCGTGTGGGAAGTCGTTTCGGACGGCCTCGACTACATCGAGGTCGGACAGAACGAGATCCCGTCGCGCGCCTACGTTTCAGCGTTCGGCTTCAAGGGTCCTGACCAGCAGAAGCCGGCCGGCGTGCTCTCCGGCGGCGAGCGCAACCGGCTGAACCTGGCGCTCACGCTCAAAGAGGGCGGCAACCTGATCCTGCTCGACGAACCCACCAACGACCTCGACGTCGAAACGCTCGGCTCGCTCGAGAACGCCCTGGAGAAATTCCCCGGCTGCGCGGTCGTGATCTCCCACGATCGCTGGTTCCTGGACCGCACGTGCACGCACATCCTGGCCTGGGAGGGCGACGAGGACAACGAGGCCAAGTGGTTCTGGTTCGAGGGCAACTTCGGTGCGTACGAGGAGAACAAGGTCGCACGCCTCGGAGTTGACGCGGCGCGACCGCACAGAGTGACCCACCGAAAGCTCACGCGCGACTAGTGTCAGCTGCGCAGCCCCGCAGTGACGCGGCCCGGACGGCCGCTGGGGGCCGCCCCCCATTGCGGGGGAGACTGGGCGGTTGAGCACAGTGACATCGGTCACGAGTTGGGAGCCATCGGCATGACGATCGATCCCGGAGCCAAGCAGGCCCTCAAGCCGTGGACCGCGTTCACACTGCAGGAGGACATTCCGGGCTGGATCGCGAAGGCCTACATCGAGAGCTATCGCGGCCCGCACGGCGACGAACCGGGGGCGGCGGATTCCGGTCCGATCGACCTGACCGTCCCGACCTCCATCGTCACTCCCGCCATGCTGGGCGCCCACTATCGGTTGGGCCAGCACCGCCCCGCCGGCCAGAGCCGAGTCGCGGTGTACCCCGCGGAGGATCCGGCCGGATTCGGGCCCGCGCTGCAGGTCGTCACCGATCACGGCGGCATGCTGATGGACTCGGTCACCGTGCTGCTGCACCGGCTCGGCGTGCCCTACGCCGCCATCATGACGCCGGTGTTCGAGGTGCACCGCAACTCGGACGGCGACCTGGTCAGCGTCGAACCCAAACCTCCCGGCGCACCGCCATACGTCGGCGAAGCGTGGATACACGTGCAGCTGCTGCCGTCGGTCGACACCAAGGGCCTCGTCGAAGTCGAGCGGCTGCTGCCCAAGGTCCTGTCGGACGTGCAGCAGGTCGCCAGCGACGCGGGCGCGTTGATCGCCGCCCTGAGCGGCCTGGCCGCGGACGTGGAAACCAACGCGCACGGCCAGTTCTCCGCGCCGGACCGCGACGACGTCGCCGCCCTGCTGCGCTGGCTGGGCAACGGTAACTTCCTGCTGCTGGGCTACCAACGGTGCCGCGTGCACGAGGGCCTGGTCTCCGGCGACGGCTCACCCGGCCTGGGCGTCCTGCGCACCCGCACCGGTTCCCGCCCCCGATTGACCGATGACGACAAGCTGCTGGTGCTCGCGCAGTCTGTCGTGGGCAGCTACTTGCGGTACGGCGCCTATCCGTACGCCATCGCGGTGCGGGAGAGGGCCGACGACGGAGTCGTCGAGCACCGCTTCGTCGGGCTCTTCACGGTCGCCGCCATGAACGCCGACGTCCTGGAGATCCCTACGGTCTCGACCCGGGTCCGCGACGCGCTCGCCCTGGCCGACAGCGACCCGATCCACCCCGGTCAGCTGCTGCTCGACGTCATCCAAACCGTCCCGCGCTCAGAGCTTTTCACTCTCAGCGCCGAGCGGCTGTTGGCGATGGCCAAAGCGGTGGTGGACCTGGGATCCCAACGGCGGGCGTTGTTGTTCCTGCGCGCCGATCGGCTCCAATACTTCGTGTCCTGCCTGGTGTACTTGCCCCGCGACCGCTACACCACCCAGGTGCGGCTTCAGATCGAAGACATCTTGGTCCGCGAATTCGGCGGCACGCGGCTCGAGTTCACCGCCCGCGTCAGCGAGTCACCCTGGGCCCTCATGCATTTCATGGTGCGGCTGCCCGAAGAAGCCGCACCCGTCGACGTCTCCGAGGACAATCGGGTCCGCATCCAGGGGCTGCTGAGCGAGGCCGCCCGCACCTGGACCGACCGGTTGATCGGCGCGGCCGCGGACGGCCGCGCCGAGCAGGCCGACGTCGAGCACTACGCCACGGCGTTCTCGGAGGTCTACAAGCAGGCCGTCAGCCCGGCCGACGCCATCGACCACATCGCCATAATCCAAGGGCTGCAAGATAATTCGGTAAAGCTAGTGTTCTCTGAGCGCGGCGAGGACGGGGCCGCCCAGCTGACCTGGTTCCTGGGCGGGCGCACCGCCTCGCTGAGCCAGCTGCTGCCGATGCTGCAGAGCATGGGCGTGGTGGTGCTCGAGGAGCGGCCCTTCACCGTGACCCGCCCGGACAACCTGCCGGTGTGGATCTACCAGTTCAAGATCTCGACCCACCCCACCATCTCGCCGGCGACCACGACAACCGAGCGCGAGGCCACCGCACAGCGATTCGCCGACGCGGTCACCGCGATCTGGGAAGGCCGGGTCGAGATCGACCGCTTCAACGAACTGGTCATGCGCGCGCGGCTGACCTGGCAGCAGGTCGTGTTGCTGCGTGCCTACGCGAAATACCTACGGCAGGCGGGCTTTCCCTACAGTCAGTCCTACATCGAGTCGGTGCTCAACGAGCACCCCTCCACGGCGCGT
>NZ_LZJB01000243.1:0-1225 GCF_001666895.1 Mycobacterium sp. E3298 | reverse complement strand
GGCGACCGTGGGTGCTGGCCTACGCCACCGACCCCTGGGGCACGGTGCTCGAGGTGATGAGCCACAGCTACGCCGAGGCGTTCGGCAACTGGCCGCAACCGGGGCAGCTGGTCCCGCCCACCCTGGTGCCCCGCCCGGATGGCGACGGCCCGGCCGGCGCCTGAATCGGTCGCGTCAGGGGCCGTCCGCGACGAAGCCTTTGTTGCGCATCAGCGCGTCCGCCAGGAAGCCGTCGTGCGGGATGCCGGGCGCCGCGTACCACGTCGGGTGCGAGCCGACGTACACGTTGCCGACGGTCGGTTCGGCGAGCAGCTCGTCGACCAGCCGTTGGTCGCCGGTGATCGCGGTGACGACCAGCGACCGCCGCAAGGGTTCCAGGCCGGCGCCGGGCGACCACGGTGCGACCCAGACACAGGGGAAGGGCAGCTCGACGTTGAGCGTGTCCGGGACGGGTTCGGCCAATAGGTGCACCGCCGGGCGCAGCGCGGCGTAGCCGTCGCCGAGGTCGGCCACCACCTGATCGGCGCCGAGCACAGGGGTCGAGCCGGCGGCCTTCGCCGCCAGGAAGTCCGCCAGTGCCCGGGCTTGGTCGAGCCGCCGGGTGGGCAGGATCGCCCGTTCGTCGTCGGTGGGGAGCGGCTCGAGCTCCGCCAGCCGCCGGGCGATCGCCGCGGCCAGCGGGGCGGGATCACCCTCACACAGCACGGCGGTGGTGTTGACGCAGGCCATTCCCCCGAGATTGGCGATCGAGTCGACGATGACGTCGATGTGGTCGCGCCAATCCCGATCCGCCGTGATCAGGATCTTGGCGCGGCCCGGCCCGTTGACGATCACCGCCGGGTCAGCGGCGTACTTGTCCACCACGTCCTGACCCCCGTACACCATCGCCAGATCCGCCGAGGAGATGATCTCGTCGGCGCCCGCATGATCGGTGGGTAGGTAGACGGCATCCCCGTGACGGAAACCCGCCCGCCGCAGGGCATGGACCAGCCGGTGGGCGGTCAGCGGCTCGCGGCGCGACGGGCGCACCGCGACGCGGTAGCCGAGCGCCAGCGCTTGCGGCCACAGGCCGTGCACGCCGGGACCGTTTCCGGCGGCGTGCACGGCGAACACCTGCCCGCGCCGCACCCAGACCGCGCCACCGCGACGGATGCCTTCGTCGCGCCAATCGAGCGCCGCCCCCACCGGCCGGGCCGGACGGACCGCGTCGAACGCGCCGCCGACG
>NZ_LZJB01000242.1:0-11651 GCF_001666895.1 Mycobacterium sp. E3298 | reverse complement strand
TCGATCGGAACCGCCGAACAGATCGAGGCCTTCACGGCGTTCCTGCAGAAGCGATCTCCGGCTTGGGCGGTCAGCCGCGATCGAGACGCGTTTGTCCAGACCCGACGACCGGCGTGGCTGGCGCCGCACGAGGACGGCTGACCGCCCATGACCGAGTTACCGCGGGGCACGTCGGAACTGACCGGGTGCGACGAGATCCTCGTTGCCGCCGACGGTCCCGTCCGGATCGTGACGCTGAACAACCCCGACGACGCCAACGCGGTCAACAACAGAATGCACACGGCATTCACGAGACTGTGGGCGACGCTGGCCGAAGATGCCGACGCGCGGGCTGTGCTGATCACCGGCACGGGCGATTACTTCTCCGCCGGCGGAAACCTGGTGGAGTGGCTGGAAACCCACGTCAACAACCCGGTGACACGCCGCGCCGGGATGCGCGACGCCCGCCGCATCGTGCGGGACATGATCGACTTTCCGCTGCCTGTGGTCGCGGCCGTCAACGGGCCCGCGGTCGGCTTCGGGTGCAGCATCGCGGTGTTGTGTGACATCGTCCTGATGTCCGACCGCGCGTTCTTCGCCGACACTCACGTCGCGAGCGGCCTGGTCGCCGGTGACGGTGGGTCGGTGCTGTGGCCACTGTTGATGAGCCTGCTGAAGGCCAAGGAATACCTGATGCTCGGCGAACGCATCAAGGCCGACAAGGCCGTCGAGTTGGGCCTGGCCAACCGCGTCGTGCCGCACGCGGAGATCAAGCAGGAGGGGCTGTCGATCGCCCACCGCCTGGCCGCGTTACCACCGAGGGCGGTGCAGGACACCAAACGAACGCTGAACCTGCACGCCCAGCGCGCGATCACCGGCATCCTCGAATACGGGATCTCCGCGGAGACCGAGTGTTTCACCACGCCCGAACACCGGGCCGCCATCGACAAGTTCCTCGGCCGACAGTGACGGACAGCGATCCGCTCATTCGCCGCGAGGACCGTGGCGGCATCGCCGTCCTCTTCCTCAATCGGCCACGCCGGCGCAACGCCCTCTGTTACGAAACCTGGACCGAGCTGTCGATCGCGCTCGGCGGAGTGGTTGCGTACGGCGACCGCGCGTTGGTCTTAGCCGGCGCCGGAGACTTCTTCTGCGCCGGTGGGGATTTGAAGACCGGGCCGGCACGCGGCGACGGTCCATTGGGCCCTGCCGGCCGCGTCGAGCACGCCCAACGCGTAATGGAACAACTCAAAGCTGTCCCGGTACCGACGATCGCAGCAGTCGAGGGTGCGGCCGTCGGCCTCGGCTGGAGCTTGGCGCTGGCGTGCGACCTCGTCGTGTGCGCTTCCGACGCATTTTTTGCCGCCCCGTTCGTCGCGCGTGCGGTGGTGCCCGACGGCGGATTGGCCTGGCGCTTAACGCAGCAGCTGGGCCGCAACCGCGCTGCGTCGTTGCTGCTGCGAGGAACACGATTGCCGGCCGGCGAGGCGGAGCAGCTCGGGCTGGTGACCGAGATCGTCGAACCCGGATCCGCCGTCAGCCGCGCCCTGTCCATCGCCGACGAAATCTCCCGAGCCGATGCGGGGGCGGTGGAGATGACGAAGCGGCTGATCAATTCCGCCGAGGCCGCCCAGCTCGCCGCCTTCCATCCGCTTGAACTGGCGATGGCGACCGTGGCGCAACAACGTTCGGCGGCCGCCAAGGGCCGGGCCGGGTACGCCTGACGTCAGCGCGGCATCCCGAGGCCAACAGTCGAGATCAGATCGCGCTGGATCTCGCTGGTGCCGCCGCCGATCGTGTGGAGCAAGGACAGCAAGAGGCCTTCGGAGAAGTGCCCGTCGAGCACCGCGTCGGGATCGTCCGGCATGAGTTCGCCTGCCGGACCCAGGATCTGGGCCCCGAGTGCGCGCAGTTCGGCGGTCAGTTCGGAGTGATACAGCTTCGACAACGACGGAAGCGCGGGATCCAGTGCGCCGGCCGCCTGCAGGTGCGCTACGCGATACGACAGGGCGCGGCCCACCTCGACGCGTTCGACGGCGCGGGCCAACGCGATGCGGTTGGCCGGATCGGACAGCGGATCGTGCGCCGAGCCCTTCTGCGCGTGGCACCAGTCGATGAGCTCATCGAGGTAGCGTTGCGCCTGGGCCGCCCTGGTGACGTTCGACCGTTCGGCGTCAAGCAGCGCCTTCCCGACCGTCCAGCCCTGCCCCTCGGCTCCGACGAGGTTGGCGGCGGACACACGCACACCGTCGAAGAACTCCTCGGCGAAGGTCGGATACCCGGTCATGGACCGGATGGGCCGGCGCGTGATTCCCGGACTTTCCAGGTCGACGAGGAAGAACGAGATTCCGGCCTGGCGCTTGTCCTCGATGGGCGAGGTGCGCGCCAGGACGAAGATCCAATCGGCGAGCACGCCGTTGCTGGTCCACGTCTTCTGTCCGTCGAGGACGTACTCGTCGCCGTCTCGCCGGGCCGTCATGCGCAGCGACGCCAGATCCGAGCCGGCCTCAGGTTCCGAATAGCCTTGTGCCCACATGCGTTCCGATCGGGCGATCGCCGGCAGGTGCTCGGCCTTCTGCTCGGGCGTGCCGTATTTGAACAGCACCGGTGCCAGCATGTTGACTCCGTTGGTGTTCACCAGCGGTGCGCCCGCATAAGCGAGTTCCTCGCGGATGACCACCTGTTCGACGATCCCGCGTCCGCCGCCCTCGTACTCGGCGGGCCAGTGCGGCACGAACCAGCCCTGCTCGTGCAACTTTCTGCAGAACGAGACCGCACGTTCGTGGGCGTCGCGCGGCAGGTAGTCGGGATTGGCCGCCGTGCGGCGGAACTCGTCGGCGAGGTTGTCCGCCAGCCACTCGCGGATCGAAGTCCGCAGCGCCTCGGTGCTCTCGTCACCGCCGAATTGGATGAGGGGCTTGCACGGCATGGCTAGATGCGCTCGGTCGGTTTGGAGCCCTTCTTCATCAGCTCCGCCATGAATTCCTGGAATTCCTTGCTGCCGGTCACCATCGCCTGCAGGTCGTTGGAGGCCTGCTGGTGGGTGCGGAACCCCATCGTCTCCCACGCGCGGATGACGCCGGATTTGACGGCCTGCAACGTGATGAGCGGCGCCTTGGCGATTTGGGTGGCCAGTTCCTCCACGGTGGCCTCAAGCTTGTCGGCCGGGACCACCCGGTTTACGAGACCGAACTCGAGCGCTTCCGCCGCGCTCAATCGCTGGGCGGTGTAGAGGTATTCGGCGGCCCGCTTGTAGTTCATGAAGACCCACGGCTCGAACATGGTCTCGGCGCCCGGCAGGCCGAACCCCGGCACCAGGGGCATCTGAAACCACGCGTCCTCGGAACACACCGTGATCTCGGGGATCAGCGCCCAGGTGGTACCTCCGCCGATCGCATACCCATGCACCTGGGCGATCACCGGCTTGGGGAATTCCCACAGCTTCAGCACCGGCCATAAAAACAACTGCGCGGCGGAACGCCACACCTTGCCGGACGCTTGCAGTTCGGCCATGAATTCGGGGTACGCACCGGTGGGGATGTGACCGGAGCAGAACCCCTTGCCGTTGGCCTTGATGATGACGACCTTGATGTCATAGTCGTACTGCGCATCGTCAAGCGCCTCGTTGACGCTGTGGACCATTTCCGAGCTCTGGGCGTTGGCGGCGTCCGGGTTGTTGAGGATGATCCGCGCGATCGGGCCATCTTTCTGGTAGATCACGTGCTCGAGTTCTCGCGTTTCCATCGTTCGTCCTCCTCAACACCGGGCAGACGATCACCACGCCGTCAGCATGGTGCAACTATACAGATAATGTATTAGTGTTCTTTGGGAAGGGACGGTGCCGATGACGACGATCGAGTTACGTTGGGATCCGTTCGACCGCGCGTTGCACGAGAATCCATATGGGGTCTGGAAACGGCTGCGCGACGAAGCGCCAACTTACTATAACGACCAGTACGGCTTCTACGCTTTGAGCCGGTTCGCCGACGTGATGGAAGCGTCGCTGGATACCGAGACGTTTTCCTCGTCGCACGGGATCACCCTCGACGCGATCACCGACGAGCCTTGGCCGCCGCCCCGGGCGATGATCATGATGGATCCACCCGACCACACCGCACTGCGAAAGATGGTCAATCGCACCTTCTTCCGCACTCAAGTCGCCCAGCTCGAGGACCGGGTCCGCTCGCTGTGCTGCGCCTACCTGGATGCGTTCGTCGGCACCGACGGCTTTGACTACGTGCGCGACTTCTCGATGAAGCTCCCGGTGATGGTGATCAGCTCGCTGCTGGGTTTCCCCGAGGAAGACCACGACAACCTGCGCGAGTGGTCGGATGCCCAGCTGCATCGCGACGAGGGCACGACCGAGCTGAATGAGGAGGGCCAGCAGGCCAACGTGAAACTGCTGGGCTACTACGCCGATCAGATTCAGCGACGGCGGGCCGCACCGACCGACGACATCGTCGGCAACCTGATGAGCTCCGACCTGGTCCAGGCGGGCCGCGAGACCCGCCGCCTGGACGATGGCGAAGTGTTGATGTTCATCGCGATGATCAACGTCGCCGGCAACGAGACCGTTGCCCGCTTGCTGGGGTGGGCCGCGCTGACACTGGCGCGATACCCCGACCAGCGGGCCAAGTTGGTCGACCGGCCCGACCTGATCGGCAACGCCGTCGAGGAACTGCTGCGCTACGACGCCCCCTCGCCGGTACAGGGCCGCTACACGAAACGCGACGTCACTTACAACGGCACGCTCATCCCGGCGGGCTCGCGCGTTGCCCTGCTGACCGGGTCGGCGGGCCGCGACGAACGCCAATACGAGAACCCCGACGTCCTCGACGTCGAGCGCACGGGAATCCGGCACATCAGCTTTGGCCATGGTTCACACTTCTGCCTGGGCGCGGCGCTGGCCCGCCTCGAGGCCCGGGTGGCGCTGGAAGAGACGTTGAAGCGTTTCCCGACCTGGGACGTCGACGGTGATGCCGTGACGTACGTGCACACGAATTCCGTGCGCGGCCCCGCCAGCGTGCCGATGCGGCTGTGACACCCGACCTCGCCGTCCGCACCGAAGGCACGGTGCTCTGGTTGGTCTTGGACCGCCCCGAGGCCGGCAATTCGGTGACGCGGGCGGTGCAGCAGGCCCTCATCGAAAACCTGCGCTCCGCGTCCGACGACGCGGGCGTCAGGGCGGTGGTGCTCACCGGCCGCGGTGACAAGCATTTCTGCACGGGACCGAATCTTCGGGACCCGGGAATGCAGCCCAAGAAGGACCGCATTGCGGGCGACGCCGCCCGCATTCTGCGTACCGGGTCTCAGGCGGTGGTGTCGGCGTTGCTGGACTGCGAGAAGCCGGTGTTGTGTGCGCTCAACGGGACCGCCGCCGGGGTGGGCGCCAGCATGGTGCTGGCGTGCGACCTCATCGTGGCCTCCGAAAGTGCTCGCATCATCGAGCTTTTCGCGCGGCGCGGGCTCGCACCGGACGGGGGTGCCGCCTATCTGCTGGCGCGCAAGGTTCCGTTCAACGTCGCAAAGCAGCTGCTGCTTTTCGGCGAGGAGCTCTCCGCCGCGGAGGCCGAGCGCATCGGCCTGGTCAATAAGGTCGTCGCCGCCGATGACCTGGAAGCCGAGACGGCCGCCTGGGCCCAACGGCTCGCCAGCGGGCCCACCCGTGCGCTGGCGGCGGCCAAGGCGATGCTGAATCAGGCATTCGACGTCGACCGCGATGCCGCGTTTCGCACCGAGGCGCTGTTGGTGGAGCAGGTCGCCGCGACCGACGACGTCGCCGAGGGCATGGCGGCTTTCACCGAGCGACGCGACCCGGACTTTCGTGGACGCTGAGAGACGCGCATGACGCTGCACCGAAACGCCGCGTCGCTGGACGGCCGGGTCGCCGTCGTCACGGGCGGGGGCGGTGGGATCGGAAGCGCCATCGCCGAGGCCCTCACCGAATTCGGCGCACGGGTGGCCATCTGGGAGAAGGACCAGCCGAGTGCCACGGAGGTGGCCGCGCGGGTCGGCGGCCTCGCGTGCGTCACCGACGTGCGCGACGCCGAACAGGTCGACGCGGCGCTGGCCACGACCGTCGACGCGCTGGGGGTTCCGACCATCCTGGTGAACAATGCCGGCGGGGTCTTCTGGTCGGGCCTGCTGGACACCTCGCCCAACGGCTGGGATGCCCTGATCCGGATCAATCTGACGCAGGTGCTGCTCTGTACGCAGCGCGTAGCGCGGGCCTTGGTCGAGGCGGGACAGGGCGGCAGCGTCATCAACATCAGCACCATCGAGGCGGTCCGCGCCGCGCCCGGGTTTGCCGCCTACGCCGCGGCCAAAGCAGGCGTGGTCAACTTCACCAAGACCGCCGCGCTTGAATTGGCACCGCACAACATCCGCGTCAACGGGCTCGCGCCCGACTTCACGCTCACCGAGAGCCTGCAGAAGATGGCGCCCAACGGGGTCGAAAACGCCAAACTCATGGTGCCGATGGGCCGCGCGGGCCACGTCGATGAAATGGCCGGAGCCGCAATCTTCCTCGCCAGTGACCTCAGCGCCTACGTGACCGGGCAGACGCTGCACGTCGACGGCGGGACATCAGCGGCCGGCGGCTGGTATCACCATCCGCAATCGGGGCGCTACGTACTCGGCCCCTCGACCCCGGTGCCCTAGCCCCGATGCACGACACCGAAATTCGGGACCTGTTGGCGAAGGAGGAAATTCGTCAACTGCCCTTCCGTTACGCCGCCGCGATCGAAACGCGGGACGTCGATGCGATGGCCGAATTGTTCGTCCCGCACGCCCGGTTCGGCGAGCACGGAGAGGGCCCCGAGGCGCTGCGCCGGCTGATGTCGGCCAGCGTCGACGGGAGCGTATTCGCGGTCATCCTCGTCGCTAACCACCTCGTCGAGCTGGACACAGCGGACCGCGCCCGCGGGCAGGTCTGGGCCCAGTGTTTCGCCCAGACCGACGCCGAGGGGTTTGTCGAACAGCTCATCAAGTACGAGGACCGCTACGAGCGGCACTGCGGGCGTTGGCTTTTCCTGCACCGAAGGCATCACCTGTGCTACGGCGTCAGCCGCCGGCCGTCGCCCCTGACACAAGAAGCCGCAGCCTGGCCACGAAACCAGACCGGCGTCGGCGACCTGCCGCTGAGCGACCCGGTCTTCACGGCTTGGTGGCAGAGCAAGGCCGACGGGGAAACGCGGCCGTGAGCTCCGGCCGTTGCCTAGCCGAGGGGCTCTCCTTCCCCGAAGGCCCGGTCGTCTACGACGACGGCTCCGTCGTGGTGTCGGAGATGGCGGCCGGCAGGATCACCCGCGTCCGCCCCGACGGTGTCACCGAGACGGTCGCCGAGACCGGCGGTGGCCCCAACGGGGTGGCCCGGCTTCCGGACGGTCGGCTGGTGGTCTGCCAGAACGGCGGCTCCACCTTCGGACTCGGGCCGTGGCCCTACGATTTCGTCGGCTGTGCAACACTTTTCCGGCCGGTGGGGGCGCCCGACCACCCAGTCACTCCCGCGCTGCAGCTGATCGAAGCCAGCGGTCGGGTCAGCACCCTGTGCACCGAATTCACCGCGCTTTCAGGCGGCACGCTGCCGCTGATGCGGCCCAGCGACATCTGCGTCGACGGCGATGGCGGCTTCTACGTCACCGACGGCGGAGTCACGCGAGGCCGCAACCGCGGCATGACCGGCCTGCTCTACGGCACCGTCGACGGTGGGCTTCGCGAGATCGTCTACCCACTCGAGATGCCCAACGGCGTGGCCCTGTCCCCGGACGGGGCGTTGCTCTACGTGGCCGAGACGCGAACGCGCCGGGTCTGGGAATTCGCGCTCGACGGCCCCGGAATGGTGACCCGGGCGCGCGGTCTGGCAACGGTGCCCAGCGGGGGCCCGCTGAATGTCGGAGGGGCGGACGGGCTTTGTGTCGACGCCGCCGGCAGAATCCTCGTCGCGACCCTCGGGACCGGCGGTGTCACCGTGATCTCCCCGACCGGCGAGCTGTTGGGCGCGATTCCCGCCGACGATCCGATGACCACAAACGTCGCGCTGAGCCCCGACGGCGACACCGTGTTCATGACGTTGGCATCATCGGGACGACTCGTCAGTGTCGAGAGCTGGCGGGGAAAGTCGACCGCCGCCCGGCAGTCGCCGTGAAGCCCGTCCGGCGCCGGCTGCGTTCGCCGTTCGCTCCCGCCGGCAAATCGCTCGTGATATCGGGGGCGATCGTCCCGACCGTCACTGGCTCGGTCCTGATCGCGGCATTGACCGCGTGGGCCCTGCCGACGGGTGCGGCGCTCCGCGAACACCACGTGATGTTGGTCAACATCGTTGCCGGCGTCTGCTATTCGGGCACCGCCCTGCCGCTGGCCGCGATATGCGGGTACACCTTGCTGGGCCTGCCCGCGGGGGCCAACGATGCCACCGCGCGCCGCGTCGTCCTGGCCATCCCGATGAGAATGGCCGTGATCCACGGAACGGTATGGTCGGCGGCCGCCGTCATATTCGTACTCACGAATTTTCGCACCCCCTGGCTGGCCGCAACCCTGGGAGTGTCGATCCTGCTCGGTGCCGTCGTGACAACCGCACTGTCCTATTGGATGTGCAGGTTTGCGCTGCGGCCGACGGCGGCCAGGCTGCTCACCGAAGACCCGCCGTCACGGCCACGGGGGCCGGGTCTTCGGCTGCGAGCGGTGAGCGCCTGGGTGATCGGAACGGGAGTACCGACGCTGATGGTCATGCTCGTCGCCGCGAGCGCCCTGTTCGTCGAGTACTCCGCTCATCGGCTTGCGCTGGTCGTACTCGTCCTCGTGGGTTGCGCCATGGCCTGTGGCCTGGTGGTCGCCGCATTCAACGCGTCAACGATCGCCGATCCCATCGACGAGGTCAGGCACGGCATGCAACGCGTGCAGCGCGGCGAATTCGACGTGTCCGTTGCCGTTTTCGACGCCTCCGAGCTCGGGCTGTTACAGGCGGGCTTCAACACCATGGCGACCGGACTGCGGGAACGAGAACGGCTGCGCGACCTGTTCGGCCGCCACGTCGGCCAGGATGTGGCCCGTCTGGCCGAGCAACTCGCCGCCGCCGGTGACGAGATCGAGATGGGCGGTGTCAACCGCGAAGTGGCGGTGTTGTTCGTGGATCTGGTCGGCTCGACGCGACTGGCCACCACACTGGAGCCGCCCGAGTTGCTGGCGACGCTAAACGACTTCTTCACGATGGTCGTGAACGCGGTCGAAGCGAATCGGGGCTTCGTCAACAAGTTCGAAGGGGACGCCGCGCTGGCGATCTTCGGCGCCCCCCTCGACGACGATGACCGCGCCGCGCATGCGCTGGCGACGGCGCGCGAACTCAACAGGATTTTGAATCCGCCCGGCGCGCCGATCAGGGCCGGCATCGGCGTCTCGGCCGGCATGGCGGTGGCCGGCAACGTCGGCCACCCCGGCCGCTATGAGTACACGGTGATCGGCGACCCGGTCAACGAGGCGGCGCGGCTCACCGACGTCGCCAAGCTGTCGGTGGGCGTCGCCGCGTCCGCCGTGGCGCTGGACATGGCCAATCAGGAGGAGTCGCACCGATGGCGGGTCGTCGACTCCAAAGTGCTACGCGGACGGGCGAATTCGACCGACATCGCCGTCCCGGTCGATTGAAGCTCCGTGCGCGTCAGACCTTGTGAGACTTCTGCTCTTCCATCTTGTCTATGAATGCGTCGAATCCGATGCCGCCGTGGCCGGCCATGACCTCGTCGTAGTCGTACTCCGGCGGGTTGCCGCCGTTGGGGCGCCACCCGGCATCCGCGGTGCAGGACTTGAAGCCGTCCTCGGGGAAGGCGTACCAGCGCCGCGTGTTGAGTTCGACAATCTTGGCGGCCTCCTCGTCGGGCACGTCGGCGAGCATCTCCTCGGCGCGCGCGCGGCTCTTGGGCCAGAAGGAGTCGGAGTGCGGATAGTCGCATTCCCAGGTGATGTTGTCGATCCCAATCTGGTGGCGCATCGACATGCCGACTTCGTCCTCGATGAAACATCCGGAGATGTTGCGCCGGAACAGCTCCGACGGCGCCACCGTGGGGTGGATGTTCTGGTAGAACTTGTGCTTGCGCCAGACGTAGTCCGCGCGTTCGACGAGGTACGGCATCCAGCCGACGCCGCCTTCGGAGAACGCGACTTTGAGGTTCGGGTGCTTGTGAAACACCGGCGAGAAGATGAGCTCGGTCGCCGCGGCCATGGACGTTGTGCCCATCAAGGTGATCATCACCGCGAAAGGTGCCTCCGGTGCGGTCTGGGGCGGGAACCCGCCGCTGCCGAAATGCATCACCGCGGTCAGGTTCGTCTCTTCGAGCGCCGACCACACCGGCTCCCAGTACGCGGTGTGGTAGCTGGGCAGCTTCAAGTTGGTCGGGTTGTCCGGCAGCCCGATCGCCCGTGCGCCCTTGGCCGCCACCCGCTCGATCTCGGCGACGATCAGGGCCGCGTCCCACAGCGGTGTGATCGCCATCGGGATGAAGCGGGCGGGGTCGGTGGCGCACCATTCGTCGAGCGAGAAGTCGTTCCACGCCTGGACGGACAACTGGGCGAGTTCCTTGTCCTCGCCCTCCAGGAAGACGGTGCCACAGAAGCGCGGGAAGGACGGAAAGCACAGCATGGCGTGCACGCCGTCGATGTCCATGTCCGCCAGTCGGGCTTTCGGGTCGTAGCACCCGGGGATCATGTCCGCGTAGCGGATTGGGTCGACACCGAACTCCTCCGGCGACTTGCCGGCGACGGCATTCAGCCCGATGTTCGGATAGGCCCTGCCCTCGTAGACCCACTGCTGCACCGGCGGAGCCCCGTCGCGCGGGAAATCGACGATGCGGGGACCGGCGTCGAGGAATTTCTTCGGCAGTCGGTCCGCCCAGACCTGCGGTGGCTCGATCAGGTGATCATCGACGGACAGGAGCTTCATCGAAGGTTGCAGCGGCATTGTGGGAGTCGTCTCTCGAAGTCGTGCGATACGGTACAAGTGAACAGATTCTGACTATTTGACTATAGCGCCGATGGTGGCCGGAGCCCAAACGAACAGGGCGCATCAAGGAGGACCATGACAACATCCGATAGCCCACAGTCGCGCATCCCGCACGACGATTGGGCCGACCAGGACCTGCTCACCAAAGGTGAGGCGGCCGAACGGCTCGCCGCCGAGATCGCCGAGGTCGCTGCCAAACTCGGCGCGTCGGATGATCAGGACGCGACCCTGATGCGACGACTCAACGGGCTCCAGGAGGCCTACCAGCACCTGACGCGGGACCCACAGGGCTGACCCCGCTCCACTCAGGCGCGCGGCAAGCCCAGCACCCGCTGGGCGACGATGTTGCGCTGGACCTGGGCAGTTCCGCCGTAGATGCCCGCGGCGCGCGACCACACGTAGATATCCCATTCCAGGCCTTCGGTGAGCAGCGGGCCGCTGGCCGAAAGGTCCATCATGGCGTGGGCGAAGAACTGGTCGGCACGTGTCATGAGCAACTTGTCCACCGAACCCTCGGGCCCGGGAAGCCGGCCGTTCTGGCGCTCCGTGAGCGATCTCATGACCTTGATCTGCAGTGCCCGCAGCTCCACGTAGGCCTGCCCGAGCCGGGCCCGAGCCGACGGCGAGTCTTCGAGCCAGCCGACGCGAACGTCGTCCTCGAGGCGACGTAGCTGCGTCTTGA
>NZ_LZJB01000241.1:0-3494 GCF_001666895.1 Mycobacterium sp. E3298 | reverse complement strand
GACGGTCGCCAGCAGATCCGGCACTGGCTCGACGCACTGCTGGAACGCGAGCCGGGAAACATCAGCACGACGCCGCACGGCCGCGAGGCGGCGGTGACCATGTGGAGGTACTACTACGACCTTGTCGTCGAGAAACGCGCCAACCCACAGGACGACATGATTTCGCGGCTCACCCAGGTCGAGGTCGAACGCGACGACGGCACCATGACTCGCCTCGACGACACGGAGATTTCGGCCTTTGCGTCGATGCTCGGCGGTGCGGGCGCCGAGACGGTGACGAAACTCGTCGGCAACGCCGTGGTCGCCTTCGCCGACTTTCCGGATCAGTGGCAGAAGCTGCGGAAGGACCGCAGCAAGGTGCCCGCCGCCGTCGAAGAATTGTTGCGCTATGAGGCGCCCTCGCAGTACCAGGTACGCACCGCCACCCGCGATGTGACCTTGCACGGCAGCACCATTCCCGCGGGCAGCGCAGTCCTGCTCGTCACGGGCTCGGCGACCCGCGACGAACGGATGTTCCCCGATCCCGACCGGCTGGACATCGACCGGGAGCGCAGAATGGGCTTCAACCTCGCCTTCGGGTATGGCGTGCACAGTTGTCTGGGGGCGGCGCTGGCAAGGATGGAGAGCCGCATCGCGCTCGAGGCGCTGCTCGATCTCCTCCCTGACTATGAAGTCGACCGCGGTGGACTGCGGCGGGTGGCGATGGCGAATGTTTGTGGGTGGTCCAATGTGCCCGTACACAGGACGCGCGGAGCATGACCTCCGATCGAGTTGCCCTGCACCACAGGCTGGCCCACGCAAAATGGGAGACGTACGCCAGAGCCCCGGAGACGAAAAAGATCACATACGGCGATGAGTGGATCTACTCGCCAGACGCCGTAATGATGTGCCCCCTGTTCAACGGCGGCGCCGATCATGTGATGGCCGACCTCGCCTCCGAGGAGGTGCTCGCGGCCATGCAACGCTTCGCGCCCGACGGTGACATGCTTACCTGCGAATTCCGCATGTGGTGGAAGCACATGCCCGACTTTCGAATCGTTACCCCGTTCGACTGCAGGCCCGCCGATTGGGGGTTTGCGGTCCGCGACACCTATGCGGGAACGCTGGCCGACGGGACCGTTCTGCAGCTTCACGAATGGGATTACGTATGGACCAATGACGAGGGCCACATCACTCGTTGGGACTGGTTTGTCGATTCCCGGGAGTGGCACCCCTTCCTCGATCTCATCGGCCTCGATCGCGACAGCCTGACGTATCAGGCGTACACAGAGAACTTCCTGCGTGAAGGCAGCATTGTAGGTTGAGGTTTGGCGCCTTGACCGGCTGTCCAGAACTGATCGGTTCGCCGGTCAGCGCATCGAGAGGCTCGCGCAACGCGTCCTTCGCTGCTTCGGTCACGGGTGTGGGTGAAGTGAGATGCCCTTCATCGCAAAGCAACCCGCGACCCAGATTCTGATCGCGCCGGGTTTTGCGGCGCAATTGACCACAGCGCGCTCGCGCGCCGGCAGGCTGATTCGCGCAAGCGGGTCACTAAACAGGGCGCGTTCGCGATTGCCTGCTCACTATCGCCGGACCCGCCAAGGGAGAGCCAAGCACGCCAGGCGCCGCGTCCACGACCGCGGGTATGGAGTTGACCGCGGCCAGCGCTGTCACCGCTACACCCGGATTGACCCGATCCGAGGGCGATTGCTCGAAATACAGCTCCAAGGACATACTGGGCCGTCCCTCGACCCGGATGACCATGCCGCCTTGGTTTTCCCTCGACGGCCGCGGCCAACGCTGCGGCCAGGGTGTGGAACTCACCGTCGCGAAATACTGCACCGCGACCACTGACCGCCCATCGATGACGCCGGCCAGCTGCCAGCGGTGCGCGCAAATCGTCCCTTCAGCAATCGTGCCGAGGGCAGTCTGCAAATCCGTTGGCGCGAGAAGTGTTTCCCAATCCAGTTCGACTCCATCGAGTTCCAGGCCTAGGATGTCGGCGATGTAGCGCACCACGGTCTCCCAGTCGTGGGTGACCTTGCCCGATGCGATTCGGGCGGGCACGTGCCCGTTCGGCTTTCCAAAGCCCATGGATTCGTGCAGCACCTCCCAAATGGGATAGGACTTGTCCAGGTCGATCGCATATTCGTCCATCCGGTAGGAATCGACGGTTCCGGCGCCGGCAAGCAGGGCGGTGGGGACGTTGAGACTAATGAAGCCCGGCTCGGCGCCGGTGGCGTAGAAGGTCGAATTGCCTTTCGCCGCCGCGGCTTCGACGGCCGCGCGCCACTCCGGTGGCGCCGCAGGCGGGTAGACCATTGGGATCGTCGAGATCGTCACGACGTTGATCCCCGCCTCGAGGTAAGTGATGATGTCGGTGATCGCGTCATTCTCGCGCCGGACGGCGGTGGCACAGTAGGTGACACAGTCGGGCCGCAGAGCCAGCACCGCGTCGAGATCGTCGGTTGCCGATATACCGACCTCCGGTTCGCCACAAAGGCGACCCGCGTCAACTCCGGCCTTCTCGGGCGTGGACACTTTGACTCCGACGAGTTCCAGTGCCGGATCACCGAGGACTGCCCGGAGTGCCTCCTTACCGGTCAATCCCGTGCCTACGTGAACAACCCGATACTTTCTGGATTTCTCAGTTGCCATTGCTCAATCTCCTATGTGCGTTTTCCTAAGAGCGCCGGACCGCGGCTTGCGTCTCCACCCGCTTCGCGCACCGATGAGAGCAGCGAGTTCGTCGTGAGGACGGATCATTGCGCTACCGCACGTACGGGCACGCGTCCCCATCCGAAGACATTCGGCATCTTGACCCGTTGCAGGCCCGCGACGTCTACCTCGAACTCGGGGATCAAGTCCAACAGGGCATCGATGGCAATGCGTCCCTCCATGCGCGCCAGTGCCGCGCCAAGACAGCTGTGTATTCCGTAGCCGAATCCGAGGTTGTGGCCGGAGTGCCGACGATTGATGTCGAAGCGATCTGCATCGACGAACGCTCGCTCATCCCTGGTGGCCGAACCATTGATGAGCATCACCGGATTGTGCTTGGGTATCACCGTGCCATGAAGTTCGACATCGACCTTGCTCCAACGGATGTCGTATTGCGATGGCCCCTCGTAACGCAGCAGCTCTTCGAAGGCGGCGGGAATGAGGCTTCGGTCTCGCCTCAGTGCCTGCCATTGGTCCTGGTGTCGCGCAAACACCACTGCGGCGCTTGCGACCAGCTTGGTCACCGTCTCGGCGCCCGCACCGCCGAGCATCGACGCAAAGGCCGAAATCTCCGTGTCGTCGAGGCGAGTCATGGTGCCGTCGTCGCGTTCGACCTCGACCTGGGTGAGCCGCGAAATCATGTCGTCCTGTGGGTTGGCGCGTTTCTCGACGACAAGGTCGTAGTAGTACCTCCACATGGTCACCGCCGCCTCGCGGCCGTGCGGCGTCGTGCTGATGTTTCCCGGCTCGCGTTCCAGCAGTGCGTCGAGCCAGTGCCGGATCTGCTGGCGACCGTC
>NZ_LZJB01000240.1:0-8604 GCF_001666895.1 Mycobacterium sp. E3298 | reverse complement strand
GTGACCGACCGCCCTATCGAGAGTGCCGCGTCGGGTGCCGAGCTGCCACGACCGGTTGCCGACGACTTCCAGCCCGACATCCCCGCCGAACGCCCGCCGGAATCACCGGCGCCGCGCCCGTCGAATGGCGACCTGCCACCCGAAGCGCGGCGCGGTCCGGCCCCGTTCGACGCGCCCAGGGATCGCGGCGGGGACCCGTCGGGAGACGACGTCCACCTGGTTCCCGGCGCCCGCATCGCCGGTGGCCGCTACCGGCTGCTGGTCTTCCACGGCGGAGCGCCGCCCCTGCAGTTCTGGCAGGCGCTGGACACCGCGCTGGACCGGCAGGTGGCGCTGACGTTCGTCGACCCTGACGGGGCGTTGCCGGACGACGTGCTGCAAGAGATCCTGTCCCGCACGCTGCGCCTGAGCCGGATCGACAAGCCGGGCATTGCCCGGGTGCTCGACGTGGTCCACACCGGGCACGGCGGCCTGGTGGTCTCCGAGTGGGTGCGCGGCGGTTCGCTGCAGGAGGTGGCCGACACCGCGCCGTCTCCCGTCGGCGCCGTCCGCGCCATGCAGTCGCTGGCCGCGGCCGCCGACGCGGCCCACCGGGCCGGCGTCGCATTGTCGATCGACCACCCGAGCCGGGTCCGCGTCAGCATCGAGGGCGACGTCGTCCTCGCTTACCCGGCCACCATGCCCGACGCGAGCCCGCAGGCCGATATCCGCGGCATCGGCGCCGCGCTGTATGCCCTGCTGGTCAATCGGTGGCCGCTCACCGAGTCCAGCGTGCGTAGTGGGCTCGCCCCGGCCGAACGGGATTCGACGGGCCAGCCCGTCGAACCGATGATCATCGACCGCGGCATTCCCTTCCAGATTTCGGCCGTCGCAGTGCGGGCGGTTCAGGAAGACGGCGGGATACGCAGTGCCTCAACACTTTTGAACTTGTTGCAGCAGGCGACCGCGGTGGCCGACCGGACCGAGGTGCTGGGTCCGATCGATGATTCGCCCGCGCCGGCGACCGCCCGCGAATCCGTGGCCCCGGACGAAGAAACGTTCGCGCGGCGGCGCCGCAACCTGCTGATCGGCATGGGCGCCGGCCTTGCGGTCATCATCGTGGCCCTCCTGGTCTTGGCGTCGGTGGTGAGCAAGATCTTCGGCAACGTCGGTGGCGGCCTGAACAAGGACGAGCTCGGGCTGAACGGCCCGTCCTCGTCCACCTCGGCGTCGGCCCCGAGCTCGGCGGCCGCCGGCAGCGTCGTGAAGCCGACCAAGGCGACGGTCTACTCGCCCGACGGTGACGCCGACAACGCGAGCACGGCCGGTCAGGCGATCGACGGCGATCCCACCACCGCATGGGCCACCGAGGTCTACACCGACGCCGTCCCGTTCCCCAACTTCAAGCAGGGTGAAGGGCTCATGCTGCAGCTTCCGAGCGCGACGGTGATCGGCCAGGTCACCATCGACACACCCAGCAGCGGGACCAAGGTCGAGATCCGCTCGTCGTCCACGGCGTCACCGGCGTTCCTGAACGACACCACCGTGCTGGCGCCCGCGTTCACACTCAAGCCCGGCCACAACGTGATCCCGGTGCGAGCCGGGTCCCCGACCTCGAACCTGTTGGTGTGGATCTCCACCTTGGGAACCACCAACGGCAAGAGCCAGGCCGGTTTTTTCGAGATCACGGTCCAGGCCGCTTCCTGACCGGCTCACAGATCCGCCCGATGGTGAAGTGCCGCCCCACCACCAATTGGTTAGTGTCCGGCCGTGGGCTCCCGGGGAGACATCCAGCGCGAACGCAGTGATGCCGAGCTCTTGGCCGCGCATGTCGCCGGTGACCGCCACGCCTTCGGCGAACTGTTCCTGCGCCACCAACGCCAGCTGCACCGCCTCGCCCGGCTCACCACCCGTACCGCCGAGGACGCCGAGGACGCGCTGCAGGACGCCATGCTCTCGGCGCACCGCGGCGCCGGTGCGTTCCGGCATGACGCCGCCGTCGGCAGTTGGTTGCACCGCATCGTCGTCAACGCGTGCCTGGACCGGCTGCGGCGCATCAAGTCTCACCCGACCGTCCCGCTGGAGGACGTCTACGCGGTGGCGGATCGGACCGCCCAGGTCGAGACCGCGATGATGGTGCAGCGCGCCTTGATGCGGCTGCCCGTCGAGCAGCGGGCCGCGGTGGTGGCGGTCGACATGCAGGGCTACTCGGTGGCCGATACCGCCGCGCTGCTGGGTGTCGCCGAGGGCACCGTCAAGAGTCGATGCGCCCGGGCGCGCGTGCGCCTCGCCGAACTTCTCGGCTACCTGAACGCCGCGGCCGACCCGGCCCCACCCATGGCCGTCAAGCGACCCATGACGGACACTGGGGCGGATGGGTGAAGCCGACGACCATGGCGACGAGCCGCCCCTGACGGTTGAGCTCCTCGCCGACCTGCAGGCCGGCCTGCTCGACGACGAATCCGCGGCCCGCGTGCGTCAACGGGTTCGCGACGACCCGGAGGCCGAGAAAGTCCTGCGCGCCCTCAACCGGGCCCGCAGCGACGTCGCCACGTTGGGGGCCACGCCGGCGCCCGACGTACCTCCCGAGGTGACCGCCCGGATCTCGGCCGCGCTGGAATCGGCGGAAACCGGCCAGCCCGTCGCGCACTCCGCCCGGCCGCGGGTTGGGCCCGCGCGGGTGGTCGCCGGGGTGGCCGGCGTCGGTGCCCTGCTCGCGGCGGTCGGCGTGGGCACCGCGGCGCTGATCGGCGCGCCCGAGCCCGCCCCCAGCACCGGGGTGACCGCCGAGCACATCACGGTGTCGACGCCGCCGATGGCCATCCCGCTGTCGCGGGACGAGATTCTCGGCCTGCTTACCCAGGCGCCGGACTACGGCCCGCTCGGCGACCCGGCGCGGCGCGCCTCCTGCCTCACCGGGCTGGGCTACCCGGCGTCCACGCAGGTGCTGGGCGCCCGGCCGGTCGAGATCAACGCTCGCCCCGGCGTTGTGCTGGTGGTGCCGGGCGACGCTCCCCGCAGCCTGGCGGTTTACGCGGTCGCACTGAACTGCAGCGCCGCCGACACCGGCCTGTTGGCCAACACGGAGATCCCCCGCCCTTAGTGTGGTGCGATGGGTTGACCGACGTCCGGGAACAGCGGTGCCTACGCTGGCGTTTGTACGAATCCAGGGACGATTTCTTGAAAGGGTTCTATGACCGCCGACACTGTGCACGACGTGATCATCATCGGTTCGGGTCCCGCTGGGTACACCGCCGCGTTGTATGCGGCGCGGGCGCAGCTGGCCCCGGTGGTCTTCGAGGGAACGTCGTTTGGTGGCGCGTTGATGACCACCACCGAGGTGGAGAATTTCCCCGGATTCCGTGACGGCATCACCGGCCCGGAGCTGATGGACCAGATGCGCGAACAGGCGCTCCGGTTCGGGGCCGATCTGCGGATGGAAGACGTCGAGTCGGTGTCGCTGGACGGGCCGGTCAAGTCGGTGACCACCGCCGAAGGCGAGACTTTCCGCGCGCGGGCGATCATCTTGGCCATGGGCGCGGCGGCGCGGTACCTCGGGGTGCCCGGCGAGCAGGAGCTGCTGGGCCGCGGCGTGAGCTCGTGTGCGACCTGTGACGGGTTCTTCTTCAAAGATCAAGACATCGCGGTGATCGGTGGCGGCGACTCCGCGATGGAGGAGGCCACCTTTTTGACCCGGTTCGCGCGCAGCGTCACCCTGGTGCACCGCCGCGACGAGTTCCGCGCGTCACGCATCATGCTGGAACGCGCCCGGGACAACGACAAGATCACCATCTTGACCAATAAGGCCGTGCTCGGCGTCGACGGTGATCAGACGGTGACCGGTTTGCGGTTGCGCGACAACGTGACTGGGGAGGAATCCACTTTGCCCGTGACGGGCGTCTTCGTGGCGATCGGTCACGACCCACGCTCGGAGTTGGTCCGCGATGTGCTCGACACCGACCCCGACGGGTACGTATTGGTCAAGGGCCACACGACCGCCACCTCGATCGAAGGCGTCTTCGCGGCAGGCGACTTGGTGGACCGCACCTACCGGCAGGCCATCACCGCCGCCGGCAGCGGCTGCTCGGCGGCCATTGACGCCGAACGCTGGCTGGCCGACCACGCCGAATCGAGCTCGGCCGCCCAAAGCGACGCAACCGAATTTCCTGGCAGTACTGAGATGATTGGAGCACCTCAATGACCGACGCCGAAAAAGCCGGGGCCACAATCGAAGTCTCTGACGCATCGTTCTCCACCGAGGTGTTGTCCAGCAATAAGCCTGTGCTGGTTGACTTTTGGGCCACGTGGTGTGGGCCGTGCAAGATGGTCGCGCCGGTTCTCGAGGAGATCGCAAGCGAGCGAGGCGAGCAGCTCACGATCGCCAAGCTCGACGTCGACGCCAACCCGGTAACCGCGCGTGATTTCCAGGTCGTCTCGATTCCGACCATGATCCTGTTCAAAGACGGCCAACCGGTGAAGCGGATCGTCGGTGCCAAGGGCAAGGCGGCGCTGCTGCGCGAGCTCTCGGACGCGGTTCCCAACCTGAGCTGATCCTGGATTAAGTCGCCGCACCACGCCCCGCGTTCAGCCTGGGGTTTTCCCGATTAGGCGATCCATCTGCGACAATTGCTGTTAGCTGTTGCCCAGATGTGAGCCTGTCAATGTGTCCCGGAGGGCATTTGGTATGTCGAGTCCGCGCCGTGAATACGGCGATGCGCTGCGCTGTGGTGACCGCAGCGCAGCTGTGACCGAAATCCGGGCGACGCTGGCAACGCTAGGGCTGCTCGACACCCCGGAGGACGAACTCACCACCGGCCGGCTTGTGCCCGCCGAGGTTTTCGACGTCGAACTCGACCAGGCGGTGCGGGCCTTCCAGCAGCACCGCGGCCTGCTGGTCGACGGCATCGTCGGCGAGGCCACCTACCGCGCGTTGAAGGAGGCGTCCTACCGGCTCGGCGCGCGCACGCTCTATCACCAGTTCGGTGCCCCCCTCTACGGTGACGACGTCGCGACGCTGCAGGCCCGGCTTCAGGACCTCGGTTTCTACACCGGCCTGGTCGACGGACACTTCGGATTGCAGACGCACAACGCCTTGATGTCCTATCAGCGTGAGTACGGGCTGGCCGCAGACGGCATCTGTGGCCCAGAAACGTTGCGTTCCTTGTATTTTCTGAGCTCCCGAGTCACGGGCGGCTCCCCGCACGCGATTCGCGAAGAAGAGCTGGTCCGGCGCTCCGGGCCGAAGCTGTCGGGCAAGCGGATCATCATCGATCCGGGCCGCGGCGGCACGGACCTCGGAGAGCTGATGCACGGCCCGTCGGGACCGGTCAGCGAAGCAGACGTGTTGTGGGACTTGGCGAGCCGGCTCGAGGGACGGATGACCGCCATCGGCATGGAGACCTTCCTTTCGCGACCGGTCAACCGCAGCCCGTCCGACGCCGAACGCGCCGCCACGGCCAACAACGTCGGGGCGGACCTGATGATCAGCTTGCGCTGCGAGAACCAGCCCAGCCCCGCGGCCAACGGCGTCGCTTCCTTTCATTTTGGGAACTCACACGGCTCGGTCTCCACGATCGGGCGCAACCTCGCGGACTTCATCCAACGAGAAGTGGTGGCCCGCACGGGGTTACGGGATTGCCGGACACATGGCCGGACGTGGGATCTGCTGCGCCTGACCCGGATGCCGACCGTACAGGTCGACGTCGGCTACATCACCAATCCGAACGATCGCGCGATGCTGATCTCCACGCAAACGCGCGACGCCATCGCCGAAGGAATTCTCGCCGCGGTCAAGCGGCTCTACCTGCTGGGCAAGAACGACCGACCGACCGGTACTTTCACCTTCGCCGAACTGCTGGCTCACGAACTGTCGGTGGAGCGGGCCAGCCGGCTCGGCGGCTCCTAGCCGATCTCGACGCCGCGCAACGTATTTCCCGCGGCGGTCCCGGCTCCGACCGGCTCTTGCAACTGTGCGTTTTCCAGCAGTCGCTCCAGGGCCGCCTCGACTTCGGCCTTCCATCCCAGGCCTTTGTCCAACTCGAGTCGCAGCCGCGGAAAGTACGGATGCGGCGCGACCACAACGAAACCCGCGGCCTGCAAGAATTCGGCGTCCAGCACGCAATTGTCCACCGAGCAATCACCAACGGCCTCCAGCACCGGCCGCACGTCCGGGCTTGCCGCCTGCGGATCCTGCAACTCCGAGGCCGCCGGGGTGCGTCCGAAGGCTTCCAGGGCCCGCACCCCGCGCCGGACCAGTTCATCGATCACCCGGGCGAGGAGACCATGCGGCAGGTCGTCGGTGGCTTGCCCCGGCTCGATACCCATCGACGTCAGCAGGACCGCGTCCGCGGACACGGGAGCGGTGGGGAATCGCTGGGCGCGCGGCACCGCCCGCGGCGGCGCGTAGAAGACATAGCCCAGGCACGGCGGTTCGCTGTGGCTTCTGTCGTCGGTGACCGCGGTCGCGACCTGACCGCACGAGCCCCACTCCAGCATGACCATCGACAGCCACGCTTCCTTCTCGAACTCGGGGTCGGCGAGGTGGTCCTGGTTACCGAGGGTCGCCGGGTCGACCTCCCAGTACACGCAGCGGCGCGCATGCTTGGGAAGCTGCTCGAACGCCTCGAGGCGCAACGGTGTGATTCGAGCGGACACTAGCCTCCTGGCTCCTGTGCGGTACTGCAGCCAATTGCACCGGCAACCCCTCCAGGATAGGAGAGGATGTCGCAATCGGGCCAGCTTTGGCCGCGAGGGGCCGGTCCCGGCCCAGGCACGGTCGGCGCGTTAGCGTCTCACCCGTTTCGTTACCGAAAATCCTTGAAACGCATGCGCTTTCGTAATGCCGCGACGACGAGCCCCGGTCGTTGCCGGTCCGTGACCGCTCCGGTGTCACAGTGACGTAATTACAGGGTATGGCGGGTCATGCTTTCGCGGCGGTCATCATGTCGATAATTCGCTGCAAATCGTCAACGGACCCGAACTCCACGACGATCTTGCCCTTGCGCTTGCCCAGGCTGACCGTCACCCGCGTGTCGAAGGCGTTCGACAACCGCTCGGCCACCTCCTGGAGGCCGGGCATCTGGATCGGCTTGCGACGCTGGGGTGCGGGGGTGGTCGCGCCGGCCCGATTCGCCAGCGTCACCGCCTCCTCGGTCGCCCGCACTGACAGTCCCTCCGCGACGATCCGGCTGGCCAGTTCCTCTTGCGCCTCGGGCCCGGCTTCCAGCGACAAGAGGGCGCGGGCATGGCCGGCCGACAGCACGCCCGCCGCCACCCGCCGCTGCACCGGGATCGGCAGCTTGAGCAACCGGATCATGTTGGTGATCAGCGGTCGCGAGCGGCCGATTCGGGAGGCGAGTTCGTCGTGGGTGACGCCGAATTCGTCGAGCAGCTGTTGGTATGCCGCCGCCTCTTCCAAGGGGTTCAACTGCACCCGGTGGATGTTCTCGAGTAGCGCGTCGCGGAGCAGATTGTCGTCGCCCGTTTCGCGCACGATGGTGGGGATGGTGGCGAGCCCCGCTTCTTGGGCCGCCCGCCAGCGCCGCTCCCCCATCACGATCTGATAGCGGGGTCCCGTCTTGGCGCCGGGAACGGCACGCACGACGATCGGCTGCAGCAATCCGAACTCGCGGATGGAGTGCACCAGTTCGGAGAGCGCCTCGTCGTCGAACACCTGCCGCGGCTGGCGTGGGTTGGGCTCGATGTCGGACGGCGCGATCTCGCGATACACCGCGCCCGCCGGGGCCAGGTCGGGTCCCGGTCCCCCGATCAACACGTCGGCCGCCGCATCCCCCATCCGCGGGCCCAGGGTCGCGGGACCCGAGTCGCCCTCGGCGGGGCCCGTCGGGATCAACGAAGCGAGGCCCCGGCCGAGGCCGCCCTTCTTGCGTAACGGCTGCGTCATGGTCGTCCCTTCACGGCTGGTGGTCAATCACGTTCGGCGAGCTCGCGGCTCGCGTCGAGGTAGCTCATCGCCCCGCGCGATCCGGGGTCGTAGTCGATGATGGTCATGCTGTAGCCCGGCGCCTCCGAGACTTTGACGCTGCGCGGGATCACCGTGCGCAGCACCTTGGCTCCGAAGTAACGGCGCACCTCTTCGGCGACCTGGTCGGCCAGCTTGGTCCGGCCGTCGTACATCGTGAGCACCACGGTGCTGACGTTGAGCTGCGGGTTGAGGTGTGCCTTGACCATCTCGATGTTGCGCATCAGCTGGGACACGCCCTCCAGGGCGTAGTACTCGCACTGGATCGGAATCATCACCTCGGGCGCGGCGACGAGCGCGTTGATGGTGAGCAGCCCCAGCGACGGCGGGCAGTCGACGAAGACGTAGTCGAAGTCGAGATCGTCCAGGTCGGCCAGGGCCGTCCGCAACCGGTTCTCGCGCGCCACCATGCTGACCAGTTCGATCTCGGCACCGGCCAAGTCGATGGTGGCCGGTACGCAGAACAGGCGGTCATTGTGGGGGCTGCGCCGCAGGGCGTCCTTGACGGAAACCTCGCCGATGAGCACCTCATACGACGAGGGCGTACCGGATTGCCTGTCGGTGATGCCGAGCGCCGTGCTGGCGTTGCCCTGCGGGTCGAGGTCGATGACCAAGGTCTTGAGCCCCTGCAGGGCGAGCGCGGC